>NZ_JBHXKA010000069.1:0-41313 GCF_042722885.1 Streptomyces sp. NPDC058401 | reverse complement strand
CCCCTACCCGCCCTTCCACCGTTCCCCGGGGGCCGGCCCCCGGACCCCAGCTCCCGAAATCCAGCCCCTCCGGCGTTTGAGGAGCGGGGTCTGGGGCGGAGCCCCAGGGGGTCCCGGGCCCCGGCTCAGGGGGCTATGACGCGACCGCCGCGGCGGCCAGGGGGAGCCCGATGCGATCCAGCGCATCCTCCGCCCCGTACGGCTGGAGGTACGGCATCCAGCACGGATCCCGGTGCCCCGTCCCGATGATCCGCCAGGCCAGCCCCGACGGCGGAGCCGGCTGGTGCCGCAGCCGCCAGCCGAGGTCGACGAGGTGCCGGTCGGCCTTGACGTGGTTGCAGCGGCGGCACGCGGCGACGACGTTGTCCCAGGCATGCTGGCCGCCCCGGCTGCGCGGGATGACGTGGTCGACACTGGTGGCGACGGCCCCGCAGTACATGCAGCGACCGCCGTCCCGGGCGAACAGCGCGCGGCGGGTGAGTGGAACGGGCCCCCGGTAGGGGACCCGCACGAAGCGCTTGAGCCGAACCACGCTGGGCGCGGGGACGGCCCTTGTCGCGCTGTGCAGAAAGGCGCCGGATTCTTCCAGGGAGACGGCTTTGTTCTCCAGGACGAGGACGAGCGCGCGACGGAGCGGTACGACGCCGAGGGGCTCGTACGACGCGTTGAGGACCAGGACGTGCGGCACGGACTGCCTCCTATAACGCCGGCGGCGCGTGGCTCGCGCCGGGACGATCTGCTTTCCAGTCTCCCCTTACGGCTGGTCGAAGCGCCACCACGCGCCCGTAACGGGTCCGAGGTGTTTTCGACCACAACCGCTTCATCCCCGCGTGAGTCTGGTCTCTCCCTCGAACACGGCAACAAGTCAGGCCGAGTGCCCCGTTAGGGTGGATGGTCTGCCCGCCCCACCCCTACCGCGGGCAGGACGCTACATCTGGAGGTTCCCGCCGTGCCCAGGCCTGCCGCCCTGCTCCTGCTCGCAGCCGACAACCCGGACGCGTCCCAAACGATCAGAGATACCCACGAGAGCGTCACGAACGCGGCCAGTTTCATCGAGGAGAACTGGGCCGGATGGCTTTACCTGGGTCTGCGGATCCTGCTCATCCTGGTCATCGCCTTCGCCCTGCGTTCGGTGGTCCGCAAGTCGCTGACCAAGCTGATCACCCGGATGAACCGCGGCGCCGACGCCGTCGAGGGCACGGCCCTGAGCGGTCTGCTGGTCAATGCCGAGCGGCGCCGCCAGCGGTCCGAGGCCATCGGTTCGGTCCTGCGCTCGGTGGCCTCGTTCCTGATCCTCGGCACGGCGGCCCTGATGGTGCTGGGCGCGCTGGACATCAATCTGGGCCCGCTGCTGGCGAGCGCCGGTGTGGCCGGTGTGGCGATCGGTTTCGGTGCCCGGAACCTGGTCACGGACTTCCTCTCCGGCGTGTTCATGATCCTTGAGGACCAGTACGGCGTCGGCGACAAGATCGACGCCGGGGTGGCCTCGGGCGAGGTCGTCGAGGTGGGTCTGCGCGTCACCAAGCTGCGCGGTGACAGCGGCGAGATCTGGTACGTCCGCAACGGCGAGATCAAGCGGATCGGCAACCTCAGCCAGGGCTGGGCCACGGCGAGCGTCGCGGTGCAGGTCAAGCCCAACGAGAGCCTCGGCCGCATCCGCGAGGTGATCAAGGAGATAGCCGACACCATGGCCAAGGAGTCCCCGTGGGACGAGCGGCTGTGGGGTCCGGTGGAGGTGCTGGGCCTGGACGAGGTGCTGCTGGCCTCGATGTCGGTATCGGTGTCCGCGAAGACGATGCCGGGCCAGCAGTTCGCGGTGGAGCGCGAGCTGCGCTGGCGGATCAAGGACGCCTTCGACGCCGCGGGCATCGGGATCGTCGGGGGCCTGCCGGCGCCCGAGGAGGACGCGGCCCCGGCCGACCCCTCGGCGTCCGTCGCCGCGCCGTCGGCGCTGGCGAACCCGACCTCCCCGCAGTCCCTGGCCACCGCGGAGATCCCGCACCCGGCCGCGGGCGGCTCGGCCTCCGGTCCGCGCATCACGAAGTAGCGCCCGTCCGCCCGCCCCGCACGAACCGGCATCCGTACGCCGCTGCCCCCGCAGGTCCGACCTGCGGGGGCAGTGGTGTGTATGCGGGTGTACGTGCGTCCGCGCGGATGTTCGCGGGTCCGCGCGGGCGTACGTGGGTCCGCGCGGGTGCTTCGTGGGTGCACGCGCCGCCATTGACACGAGCGACCCACGAATAGGAAACTTACCTAACAGTTCACCTCGGTGAGAGAGAAGCCACCCCATGCCCGCCACCCCCGGTACGCCCAGCCTGTTGCGCGCCCTGAACGACCGGGCCGCGCTCGAGCTCCTGCTGACGCACGGTCCCCTGTCCCGGACCCGGATCGGGCACCTCACCGGACTCTCGAAGCCCACCGCCTCCCAGCTGCTGGCCCGTCTGGAGGCCGCCGGGCTCGTCGTCGCCACCGGCACCGCCACCGGCCGCCCCGGCCCCAACGCGCAGCTCTACGCCGTCAACGCGCGGGCCGCCTTCGTCGCCGGACTCGACGTCACCCCGGGCCGGATCCTCGCCTCCGTGGCCGACCTGGCCGGCGGGGTGATCGGCAGCCACGAGCTCCCGTACGCGGAGGGCACCGGGCCGGTCGATCAGGTCACCCGCGCCCTCGGCGAGGCCGTCAAGGACGCCGGGCTGCACCTCGCCGACATCCACCGGGTGGTCATCGCGACCCCCGGCTCCTTCGACCCGCGCACCGGGGTGCTGCGCTACGCCGACCACCTGGCGGGCTGGCAGTCCCCCACGCTCCTCGACGAGCTCGCCGCGGCCCTGCCGATGCCGGTGGAGTACGAGAACGACGTGAACCTCGCCGCCGTCGCCGAACAGCGGCTCGGCGCCGCCCGCGGCCACGAGGACTTCGTCCTGCTGTGGAACGAGGAGGGCCTCGGGGCCGCCCTCGTGCTCGGCGGCCGGCTGCACCGCGGCTGGACCGGCGGCGCCGGGGAGATCGGCTTCCTGCCGGTCGCCGGGCACCCGCTGGTCCGCCAGGTCACCCGGGTCAACTCCGGCGGCTACCAGGAACTGGCCGGCGTACAGGTGCTGCCCGCGATGGCGGAGCGGCTCGGCGTCGAAGCCCCGCCGGCCGCCGCGGCCGGGGCCGGCTCGGTGCACGGCGCCGTGTACGGGGCCGAGGCCGGGGCCATGGTCGAAGCGGCGGCCGCGCTGCTGGCCCAGGCCGCCGCCGCACCCGAGGGGGCCCACCTGGACCTCCTGCGGGAGTACGCCACCGCCCTCGCCACCGGACTCGCCTCGCTGGTCGCCGTACTGGACCCGGAGATCGTGATCCTCTCCGGCGCGCTGACCATCGCCGGCGGGGAGCCGCTGCGCGAGCTCCTCGAAGCCGAGCTCGCCGACCTCGCCCCGTCCCGGCCCCTGCTGGTGACCGGCGAGGTACGGGAACGGCCCGTCCTGCGCGGGGCGCTGGAGAGCGCCCTCGCCGCCACCCGCGACGAGGTCTTCGACACCTCACGCCGCTGAACCGCACCACCCGCACGAGTCCGCACCTCCCCGCAACACGGCACGCCTCCCCGCAACACGGCTCCTCCCCACCCCTCCAGGAAGTCCCCCCGCGCAGAGAGTGACTCCGCCATGCCCGGAATCCGCCGCCTGACCCTCGCCGCGACCTCCCTCGCCGCGATATCCGTACTCGCCACCGCGTGTACGGGCTCCGCCGCCAACACGGCCGCCGACGACCCGACCAAGGACGTCACCCTCAACTTCTGGCACGGCTGGTCCGCCCCCAGCGAGATCAAGGCCATCGAGGACAACATCGCCCGGTTCCAGAAGGCGCACCCGAACATCAAGGTCAACGTCACGGGCAACATGACGGACGACAAGATCAACCAGGCCCTGCGCGCCGGCGGGGACAAGGCCCCCGACGTGGTCTCCTCCTTCACCACCGACAGCGTCGGCAAGTTCTGCAACTCCGGCGCCTTCGCCGACCTGAACCCCTTCCTGAAGAAGTCCGGGGTCGACAAGGAGAAGGTCTTCCCCAAGACCCTCCTGGAGTACACCCAGTTCAACGGCAACCAGTGCACGCTGCCGCTGCTGAACGACGCGTACGGCCTCGTCTACAACAAGACCGCCTTCGCGGCCGCCGGGATCACCGAACCGCCCAAGACCTGGAGCCAGTTCGAGGCCGCCGCGCAGAAGCTGACGATCCCCAAGGGGGATTCGTACGAGCAGCTCGGCATCATGCCCACCTACCACGGCTACGAGACCGCCCCCCAGCGGCTGGCCGCGCTGTGGAGCCCGTCGTACTTCGACGCCGCCGGCAAGTCCAACCTGGCCAAGGACCCCGGCTTCACACAGATGCTGACGGCGCAGAAGGACCTGGTGTCCAAGCTCGGCGGGTACGAGAAGCTGGAGAAGTTCCGCACCACCTTCGGCGACGAGTGGAGCGCCGAGCACCCCTTCCACCTGGGCCTGGTGGCGATGCAGATCGACGGCGAGTGGCGGGCCCCCATGGCGAAGGAGGCCGGGGTGAAGTTCGAGATCGGGACCGCTCCGATGCCCGTCCCCGACGACCGGATCGCCGACTACGGCAAGGGCTACCTCGCCGGCACGATCATGGGCATCTCCTCGGGCAGCAAGAAGCAGAACGCCGCCTGGGAGCTGACGAAGTACATGACGACCGACACCGAGGCGGTCGTGGAGTTCGCCAACGCCATCCACAACGTGCCCTCCACGCTGGCCGCCCTGGATTCGCCGAAGCTCCAGGTGACCCCGGAGTTCAAGACCTTCATCGACATCGCCAAGCACCCGAAGTCGACCACCACCCCCGCGCAGGCGGACGGCGGCACCTACCAGCTGACCTTCACCGACTTCGCGTACGCGGTCGAGAAGGGCGAGGTCACGGACATCGCGGCCGGTCTCGCCAAGACCGACCAGCAGGTCGACACGGACATCGCGAAGGCCAAGTAGCCCGATGGCCGGCACCCTCTCCCCCGCGCTGCGCACCAGGCGCCGCAGGGCCGCACTGCGCACGGCGGCCTTCATGTCGCCCTGGCTGATCGGGTTCGGCGTCTTCTTCGCCTACCCGCTCGTCTCCACCGTCTACTTCTCCTTCACCAAGTACGACGGCTTCCGCCCGCCCGTCTTCAACGGGCTGGACAACTGGACCTACGTCTTCTCCGACCTGCCGATGTTCTGGCCGGCCATGCGCAACACCCTGTGGCTGGTCCTGGTCATGGTCGCCTGCCGGGTCGCCTTCGGGCTCGGCATCGGCCTGCTCATCACCAAGATCAAGCTGGGTACGGGCGTCTTCCGCACCCTGTTCTACCTGCCCTACCTGGCCCCTCCGGTGGCGGCGACCCTCGCCTTCGTCTTCCTGCTCAACCCGGGCACCGGCCCGGTGAACACCCTGCTGGACGCGGTCGGCCTGCCCACGCCCGGCTGGTTCACCGACCCCGCCTGGTCCAAGCCGGCCCTGACCGCGCTCGCGGTGTGGGGGGTCGGCGACCTGATGGTCATCTTCATGGCCGCGCTGCTCGACGTACCGCGCGAGCAGTACGAGGCAGCCGAGCTGGACGGCGCCGGGGCGCTGGCGCGCTTCCGCCACATCACCCTGCCGAACATCTCGCCGATCATCCTGTTCGCGGTGGTCACCGGCGTCATCCAGGCGATGCAGTTCTACACACAGCCCCTGGTGGCGGGGAAGGTGGCATCCGGGGTGATGGGCGGCTCGGGCCAGCAGTTCGAGCCCGGTTACCCCGACAAGTCCACCCTGACCCTGCCCCAGGTCATCTACAACGTCGGCTTCCAGCGCTTCGACTACGGCGCCGCCTGCGTGGTCGCCCTGGTGCTGTTCGCCCTCTCCATGGCCTTCACCGCGCTGCTCATGCGGCGGCGCGGCGGCCTGATCGAGGCAGGTGACTGAGGAATGAGCCAGACCCTCACCCGCGGCGCGCCGCGGACCCCGCGTCCCGCCGCGCCCGGCACCCCGGACTCGGCGCGGGCCGTACGCACCGCACGCCGCCGGGCCGCCCTGCACTGGGTGGCCGTGCACTCCCTCGGCGTCGCGGCGGCGCTGTTCTTCGTCCTGCCCTTCGTGTTCCTCTTCCTGACCTCGATGATGAGCGACCAGCAGGCGCTGACCCGCGACCTGTGGCCGCACAGCTGGGAGTGGGGCAACTACGCGAAGGTGTGGGACACCCCCGGCTTCCTGACCTGGTGGCGCAACACCCTGCTGTACGCGGGCCTCGGCACCCTGCTGACCGTGGTCTCCTCGGTGCCCGTCGCCTACGCGCTCGCCAAGTTCCGCTTCCGCGGCAAGCGGCTGTCGCTGCTGCTCGTGATCGCCATGATGATGCTGCCGCCCCAGGTCGTCGTCATCCCGATGTACCTCTTCTGGGCCAAGCAGCTGGACCTCTCCGGCACCCTGTGGCCGCTGATCATCCCGATGGCCTTCGGCGACGCCTTCTCCATCTTCCTGCTGCGCCAGTTCCTGCTGACGATCCCCGACGAGTACCTGGACGCGGCGAAGGTCGACGGCTGCGGCGAACTGCGCACCCTGCTGCGGGTGGTCCTGCCGATGGCCAAGCCCGGGATCGCGGCCGTGGCGCTGTTCCAGTTCTTCGCCGCCTGGAACGACTACTTCGGCCCGCAGATCTACGCCTCCGACAACCCCGCCGCCTGGACCCTCAGTTACGGACTGGAGTCCTTCAAGGGCGCGCACCACACCAACTGGAACCTCACCATGGCGGCAACCGTGCTGGTCATGGCCCCGGTGATCGTCCTCTTCTTCTTCGCCCAGAAGGCGTTCGTCGAAGGCGTCACCCTGACCGGAGTGAAAGGCTAGTCATCATGAAACTCGCAGTGGTGGGCGGCGGTTCCACCTATACCCCCGAGCTGATCGACGGGTTCGCCCGGCTGCGCGACACCCTGCCCATCAGCGAGCTGGTGCTGATCGACCCGGCCGCCGAGCGGCTGGAGCTGATCGGCGGGCTGGCCCGGCGGATCTTCGCCAAGCAGGGGCACCCGGGGCTGATCACCACCACCTCCGACCTCGACGCGGGCGTCGCCGACGCGGACGCGGTCCTGCTGCAGCTGCGCATCGGCGGGCAGGCCGCCCGGCTCCAGGACGAGACCTGGCCGCTGGAGTGCGGCTGCGTGGGCCAGGAGACCACCGGCGCCGGCGGGCTCGCCAAGGCGCTGCGCACGGTCCCGGTGGTCCTCGACATCGCCGAGCGGGTCCGGCGCTCCAACCCGGACGCGTGGATCATCGACTTCACCAACCCGGTCGGGATCGTCACCCGCGCGCTGCTGCAGGCCGGGCACAAGGCGGTCGGGCTGTGCAACGTGGCCATCGGCTTCCAGCGCAAGTTCGCCGCGCTGCTGGAGCTGACGCCGGCCGACATCCACCTCGACCACGTGGGCCTCAACCACCTCACCTGGGAGCTGGGGGTGCGCAAGGGCGGCCCGGAGGGCGAGAACCTGCTGCCGCAGCTCCTCGCCCGGCACGGCGAGGCCATCGCCGCGGACCTGCACCTGCCGCGCGCGGTGCTGGACCGGCTCGGCGTCGTCCCCTCGTACTACCTGCGCTACTTCTACGCGCACGACGAGGTGGTCCGGGAGCTCGGCACCAAGCCCTCGCGCGCCGCCGAGGTCGCCGCGATGGAGAAGGAACTGCTCGGCCTGTACGGGGATCCCGCGCTGGACGAGAAGCCCGAACTGCTCGCCAAGCGGGGCGGCGCCTTCTACTCGGAGGCCGCGGTGGACCTGGCCGCGGCCCTGCTGGGCGACGGCGGGAGCGCCGTTCAGGTGGTGAACACCCTGAACAACGGAACCCTGCCGTTCCTGCCGGACGACGCCGTCATCGAGGTGCAGGCGCGGGTGGACCGCACCGGGCCGTCGCCGCTGGCCGTACCGCGGCTGGACCCGCTGTACGCGGGGCTGATCTCGCACGTCACGGCGTACGAGGACCTCGCGCTGGACGCAGCGCTGCGGGGCGGCCGCGAGCGGGTCTTCAAGGCGCTGCTGGCGCACCCGCTGGTGGGCCAGTTCGACCTCGCCGAGGGGCTGACGGACCGGCTCCTCGCGCACAACAAGGAGCACCTGGCATGGGCGTGAGCCGGCCCGTTCCCCCGCCGGCGGCCGCGGCGGTCCTCGCCGTCGACGCGGGCAACAGCAAGACGGACGTGGCGCTGATCGCCGCGGACGGCCGCGTCCTCGGCACCGGACGCGCGGGCGGCTTCCAGCCCCCGCGCGTCGGGGTCGAAGCGGCGGTGGACGTCCTCGGGCAGGCCGTGGCCGAGGCGGCCGCGGCCGCCGGGCTGCCCGAGCCCGCGGCCGGAGCCCCGTACGCCGTCCGGGTTTCGGCCTGTCTGGCCAACGCGGACCTGCCGGTGGAGGAGCTCCAGCTCGCGCAGGCCATCGGCGCGCGCGGCTGGGGCGCGGCCACCGAGGTCCGCAACGACACCTTCGCGATCCTGCGGGCCGGACTCGGCGAGGACGCCGGGGGCCCGCGCGGGGTCGCGGTGGTGTGCGGGGCGGGCATCAACTGCGTGGGCATGCTGCCCGACGGCCGCACCGCCCGGTTCCCGGCGCTGGGACAGATCTCCGGCGACTGGGGCGGCGGCGGCGGGCTCGCCGCCGAGGCCATGTGGTGGGCGGCGCGCGCCGCGGACGGGCGCGGGGGTCCCACCGGGCTCGCGGCGGCCCTGCCGGGGCACTTCGGGCTGGAGTCCGTGTACGCGCTGATCGAGGCGCTGCACCTGGGCACCATCGAGCCCGTACGGATGCACGAGCTGGTGCCGGTGCTGTTCGCGGTGGCCGCGGCCGGTGATCCGGTCGCGGCGGCCCTCGTCGAGCGGCAGGCCGAGGAGGTCGTGGCCCTGGCCGCGGTGGCGCTGGAGCGGCTCGGGCTGCTGGCCGAGGAGGCACCCGTCCTGCTGGGCGGCAGCGTACTGGCCGCCCGGCACCCGCAGCTCAACGGCCGGGTGGAGGCCCTGCTGGCCGAACGGGCCCCGTACGCACGGGTCTCAGTGGTGACGGCCCCGCCGGTGCTGGGCGCCGGCCTGCTGGGTCTGGACGCGCTGGGGGCGGGCCCCGGGGCCCACGAGAAGCTGCGTGCCCATTTCGGATGAACCCCGCCCGCACCGGAACCATCGCGGCCCCCGGGGCGTACTGACGGTGAAGGGGTGGAGCGGACGGGGGGACCGGCCGGGCAGGACCGGGGACGGATCGGGGCGGATCGTGCCTGATCCCGGACCGGGTGCTGTGGAGGACCGCCACTAAGGCCATACTGCTGCGAAGCACGAAGGACCGAGGGGGAGGTCAGGGGTGGCCATCACATCACGCGCGCCCGCGCCCGGCGGCGTCCAGGCGCCCTCCGGGCCGCCGGCGCCGCCGCCCGACGCGCTGCCCGGGCGGGGCACCGCCTGGGCGGAGGGCGTGGAGCGGCTGCGCGCGGCCGCCACCACCGAGCCCGGCCGGCTGCGGATCGTCGGTGCGGCCCTGGCCGCGCTGGTGCTGCTGTTCGGCGCGGTGGCCGTCTGGGAGATCTCCGGCCGGGTCACCGCGGCCGACGACGTCGTGGGCCGCAGCCAGCCGCTGAGCGCGGACGCGGCGAGCATCTACCGTTCCCTCGCGGACGCCGACACGGCCTCCTCCAGCGGTTTCCTCGCGGGCGGCAACGAGCCCCGCGAGGTCCGCAGCCGGTACGAGAAGGACATAGCCAACGCGTCCCGGCTGCTGGTGAACGCGGCCGCCAGCACCACGGCCGGCGAGGACTCCCGCAAGCAGATCACCCTGCTGAGCGAGCAGCTCCCCCGCTACACCGGTCTGATCGAGCAGGCCCGGGCCACGAACAAGCAGGGCCTGCCGCTCGGCGGCGCCTACCTCCGGTACGCGAACGAGCAGATGAGCACCCAGCTGCTGCCCGCCGCGCAGCGGCTCTACGAGGCGGAGACCGGCCGGCTCTACACGGACTACGACGAGGCCCGGGCGCTGCCCCTGGCCTCCTTCGGGGCCGGTCTGCTGGCGCTCGCCGCCCTGCTCTGGGCCCAGCGGCGCAACTACCGCCGTACGAACCGCGTCTTCAACCACGGGCTCGTCGCGGCGACCGCCGCCTCGCTGGTGCTCCTGCTGTGGCTGGCCGCGGGGCACACGGTCGCCCGGTCGGGGCTGAGCGAGGCCCGCACGGACGGGCAGGAGTCGCTCAAGGTGCTCAACGACGCGCGGATCGCCTCGCTCCAGGCGCGGGCCAACGAGAACCTCACCCTGGTGTCGCGCGGCGCCGTACTGGCCGAGGACAAGAAGTCCGACAAGTACGACGTGGACTTCTCGAACGACATGAAGGACCTGGACGCGGGCCTGGCGACGGCGGCGAAGCTGGCCGACGACACGGCCGGCCGGGACCCGGTGGCCCGCGCCGCGGAGGGCGTGCGGCAGTGGAAGGGCCTGCACGCGGCGGCCCGGCAGACCGACTTGACGGGTGACTACCAGGGCGCCGTCGGGCAGGTCATCGGCGACAAGGACCACCCCAAGCCCACGGGCGGCGCCTTCGACACGGTGGACGCCTCGCTGGAAGAGGCCGTGGTCCACGAGCAGCGCGAGTTCACCCGGGCGGCGCAGGACGGGCTCGGGGCGCTCGACGGTTTGGTGACAGGTACGGCGGCCCTGGCGGTCGTCGGCGCGGTGGGCGCCCTGCTCGGCATCGGGCGCAGGCTTTCGGAGTACAGGTGAGAGCGATGCCGGGACGGTTGAAGCGCGCGGACGAGGGCTCCGGGGACACCGCGGAGCAGACTGCCGAGGTCCAGGACGTACGGGGCCTGCGGCGGCTGACGGGCCGGCTGCGCGGCTGGGGCGGGGTCGGTGCGATGGCCGCGGCCTGCGCGCTGACCGCGGCGGCCGTGCTGCTGCCCCTGGCCCAGGCGGCGCCGGGCGGCCCGGGCGCCTCCTCGCCGGTGCGCGAGCCGGCCAGGATGGCCGTCGCTCCGCTGGCCCCCGCGGACACCTGTGAGAACCCGGAGGCGAGCCTGCGCCCCAACGGGCTGGACGGCTCCGCCATCCAGCGGATCCGCGCCGCGGGGCACCTCGTCGCGGGCGTGGACCAGAACAGTTTCAAGTGGGGTTACCGCAATCCGGCCGGGGAGCTCGACGGCTTCGACATCGCCCTGGTCAAGGCCATAGCGAAGGACATATTCGGCGAGGACGGCAAGGTCATCTACCGGGCCATCCCCACCAGCCAGCGCATCCCCGCGCTCAAGGACGGCACCGTCGACATCGTCGTGCGCACGATGACCGTCAACTGCAAGCGGCTGGAGGAAGTCGCCTTCTCGACGGCGTACTTCGAGGCCGGTCAGCAGGTGCTGGCTCCCAAGGGGTCGACGATCACCGGCTACGACGGCTCGCTGAAGGGCCGCCGGATCTGCACGGCGGCCGGCTCCACGGCGGAGGCGGCGCTGGCCGCCCAGTCCTACGGCGCCGTCCCGGTGAGCGTGCCCAACCAGCTCGACTGCCTGGTCCGGCTGCAGTTGGGCGAGGTCGACGGGATCATCACCGACAACGCCCTCGCCGCCGGGCAGGCCGCGCAGGACCCGTCGGTCAGGCTGGTCGGCTCCCCGTTCACCAAGGAGTTCTACGGGGTGGCCATGAACAAGGACGCCGGTGACCTGGTGCGCCGGGTCAACAAGGTGCTGGAGGACTACCGCGCGGGCGGTGGCGACAGCCCCTGGATGAAGGCCTACCGGGACCACCTGGAGCCCGTGCTGCCCGGCGTGGGCGGCCCGCCCGTTCCCAAGTACCGGGACTGAGGCCGGTGTCGGATTCTGAGCCCGATGTCACAAGACCGGAGGCGGGATCGGTGGAGGCACATCCTTTGGGGACGCATCCTTTGGGGGCCCAGCCTTCGGGGGCTCAGCCTTCGGGAGCCCAGCCGGCGGTGATGGACCGGGATGCTGTGGACCGTGCGCTGGCCCGGCTGGGCGCGGAGCACGAGGCCGTCGAGACCTCGCTGCTCGCGCTCCAGGACCACTCCGGCCGGCGGCTCCTGGAGGGCGCCGGGCTGACCGGGGTCACCAAGGAGCGGTGGGCCGGGGCCGACGCGGCCATCACCCGGCTGTGGCGGTACTTCGACGCCTACAGCGGGGCGCTGGGCGCCGCCCGGGAGATCCGCGAGCGGCGCCGCTGGCCGAACCGCGAGGACCTGGTCGAGCTGACGGACCGGCTGCGCGGGCCCGGGGTGCTGATCTCCGGCGCCGCGGTGGAGGGGGCTCCGCTCGCGGAGCGGTTCTCCCTCGCCGAGCTGGTGTCCCGCATGAACGAGCTGTACGCGAGCTCCCTGGACGTGGTGGTCGCCGCGGACTCCGTGTGGTCGGCGCTGCCCGCCCGGATCGACCTCCTCTCCGCCGAACTGCACCGCACGCGCGCCCTCGCCCACTCGGTGGGGGTCCGGCCCGGGGAACACCCTTCGGGGGACGACCTGGAGGCCATCACGGCCGAGCTGGCGGACCTGCGGGCCCGGGTGATCGAGGACCCGCTGGCGTTCTGGTTCGCGATGGCCGGGAGCTCCGCGCCCGGCGGCGGCCGTCCGGACACCGGGCGCTACGACCGGGCGGCGCTCGCGCTGGAGGACGTACGCCGGGAGGTCGAGGCGGTACTGGCCGTCCGGCAGGACGCCGAGCAGCGGCTGATCGGGCTGCGGGACGTGCTCTCGCGGGCCGACCGGACCCTGGCGGAGGCCCGGGTGGCCCGCGGCGAGGTGCTGGCGAAGATCGCGGCGTCGGAGGTGCCCGCGGTGAGCGGCCCGCCGACGGCCCTGCAGGAGCAGCTGTCGGCGGCGGCCGAGTACCGGCGCCGGGCCCAGTGGCACCGGCTGTCGCCGCTGCTGGAGTCCCTGGAGGAGCGGGCCGGGGAGGAACTGCGCCGGGCCCGCGAGTCGTTGACCGCGGTGACGGCTCCGCTGGCCGTGCGGGCGGAGCTGCGCGGGCGGCTCGACGCCTACCGGGCGAAGGTGGCCCGGCTCGGCATGGCGGAGGATCCGCTGCTGATGGAGCGGTACGACACCGCCCGGCGGATGCTGTGGAGCGCTCCCTGCGATCTGCGGGCCGCCGAGCAGGCGGTGCTGCGCTACCAGTGGGCGACGGCCGAGGCGCTGCCGGCGCCGCAGCAGGACCAGCGGGACCAGCAGAATCAGCGGGATCAGCAGGATCAGCAAGGGCACCGACCGGTGCACGAGTGGCCCGACGGGCCGAGGGAGGGGGACGCGTGAGTCTGATCGGAACGGCGTGCATGCGCCCCGGCTGCCCGGGGACGTACGAGGACATGGGCGGCGGCGAGGTCTACTGCGGCACCTGCGGCCTGGCGCCGGCCGGCGCCGTCGCGGCGGGCGCCGAGGAACTGGTGTCGGTGCCGACCGCGATGACGAGCGCGGCCCGCCACGGGGACTCGCAGGGCTCGCACGGATCCCAGGGCTCGCACGGGTCCGGGCGGTCCTCCTCGTCCTCCTCCTCGCGGGCTTCGCGCTCGTCGCGCTCCTCCTCGTCGCGGCGCTCCGTGTCGGGCCGGCTCTCGCGCGCGCTCTCGGGGGCCGCGTCCACCCGGTCGGTGTCGGTGCGCAGTTCGGGCTCGGCTCCCTCGGGCTCGGGCCGCGGCCGGCTGGGCGCCGGGCTGGTCAACGTACCGGAGGTGCCTCGTCCGGATCCTTCGGCGGCGGTGCTGGAGAACCCTGAGGTCCCCGAGCGCAAGCGGTTCTGCTCGCGTTCGGACTGCGGGGCGCCGGTGGGGCGGGCCCGCGGGGAGCGGCCGGGACGGACGGAAGGTTTCTGTACCAAGTGCGGGCACCCGTACTCCTTCGTGCCCAAGCTGCGCGCGGGCGACCTCGTCCACGGCCAGTACGAGGTCGCGGGCTGCCTCGCGCACGGCGGGCTGGGCTGGGTCTACCTCGCGGTGGACCGGGCCGTGTCGGACCGGTGGGTGGTGCTCAAGGGCCTGCTGGACACCGGTGACCAGGACGCGATGGCGGCCGCGATCTCGGAGCGGCGCTTCCTCGCGGAGATCGAGCACTCCAACATCGTGCGGATCTACAACTTCGTGGAGCACCTGGACCAGCGGACCGGTTCGCTGGACGGGTACATCGTCATGGAGTACGTCGGCGGCAAATCGCTCAAGGAGATCGCCAACGAGCGGCGCCGCACGGACGGCCGCCGCGATCCGCTGCCGGTCGAGCAGGCGTGCGCGTACGGCATCGAGGCCCTGGAGGCGCTGGGCCACCTGCACAGCAGGAACCTCCTCTACTGCGACTTCAAGGTCGACAACGCCATCCAGCAGGCCGACCAGCTGAAGCTGATCGACATGGGCGCGGTCCGGCGGATGGACGACGAGGAGTCGGCCATCTACGGCACCGTCGGCTACCAGGCGCCGGAGGTGGCGGAGGTCGGCCCTTCGGTCGCCTCCGACCTGTACACGGTGGCGCGCACGCTGGCCGTGCTGACCTTCGACTTCCAGGGCTACACGAACGTGTTCGTGGACTCCCTGCCGGACCCGCAGCACATCGAGGTGTTCGGGCGGTACGAGTCCTTCTACCGGTTGCTGGTACGGGCCACCGACCCGGATCCGGGGCGGCGGTTCGCGTCCGCACAGGAGATGGCGGACCAGCTGACGGGGGTGCTGCGCGAGGTCGTCGCGCTCCAGACGGGCCGCCCGAGGCCGCAGGTCTCCACCCTCTTCGGTCCCGAGCTGCGGGTGCCGGACGACCGGCTGTTCACCGATGACAGGTCGGGCGGCCACGTGTCCCGGCTGGGCGAGCGTCCCGTGAAGCAGCGGCGGGCTGGGCGGACTCCGGCTCCGGCCGCCGCCCTCGCGGCGGCGCCGGCTCCCGCACCGCTTCCCGCCCCGCCTTCTGGCGCGGCCCTGCCCGTGGGGGCGCCGGCCGCTCCGTCGGCTTCGCCGATCACCGGGTACGGCACGACCGGGCTGGTCACCACCTCGACGCACCGGACCGCGGGCCCCGGCGTGCCGGCCCCGCGCCGGGCACCGGCGGCCGCACCGCCGCCGCCCGTCGGGATCACCGCCGCCCGGCGGCCCGAACTGTCCACGCTGGACACCCGCGAGGCCGCGCTGGCGCTGCCCGTGCCGCTGGTCGACTCCGGGGACCCCAACGCCGGTTTCCTGGCGGGCCTGCTGGCCTCCGCGCCGGCCGACCTGCTGGCCGCGCTCGGCTCGGCGCCCGTCGAGTCCGCGGAGCTGCGGCTGCGGGAGCTGCGGGCCCGGCTCGAACTGGGCGGCGCCGACGCGCCGCTCGTGGCCGACGCGCTGGCCCGGCTGGAGGCGCGGCACCCCGACGACTGGCGCGTGGTGTGGGCCCGGGGCGTCTCCTCGCTGGCCGTCGGGGAGGACGAGACGGCGGCCCTGTCCTTCGACGCCGTCTACGACGCCTTCCCCGGCGAACCGGCGCCGAAGCTGGCGCTGGGGCTGTGCGCGGAGGTGCTGGGGCAGTTGGACAACGCCGCCGAGTACTACCGGCTGGTGTGGGCCACGGATCCGGGGTTCGTCGGGGCGGCCTTCGGGCTGGCCCGGGTGCAACTGGCCACCGGGGACCGGGCCGGAGCCGTGCGCACACTGGAATCCGTACCGGAGGCGTCGATCCACCACACCGCCGCGCGGGTGGCGGCCGTACGGGCACGCCTGCGCGACCGGTCTCCCCAGGAGGCGCTGCTGCCCGACCTGTCGGCGGCCGCGGCGCAGGTGGAGGCCCTGGGACGGTTCGGACTGGACTCGGTGCGGCACGAGCGGCTCAGGGCGGAAGTTCTGGGCTCGGCGCTGGACTGGGTACTGTCGGGTAGCCGGGGTTCCGATCCCGGCCCTACCTCGCTCCTCGGCTGCCAACTGGACGAGCGGGGGCTGCGCTTCGGCCTGGAGCGCTCGTTCCGCGTGCTGGCACGGCTGGCGCAGCGGGGCGAGGAGAGGATCGAACTGGTGGAACGGGCAAACCGTTTCCGTCCCCGGACGTGGGTGTGATTGATGTCGATGCATCGGCTGTCGGGCTGCCCCAGCTGCGCGGAACCGCTGGAGGAGGGTGACCGCTTCTGCGGCCTCTGCGGCTACGCCCTCACGGCGCCGTCCCCCACGGCGCCCCCCTCGCCCCCGTCCGCCCCGGCGGGCCCGGCCCCGGCTCCGCCTGACTTCCCACCGGGCCCGGCCCACCCGACCCCCGCGGCCCCGGACTACCCGCCTGCGGCCGGCCCCGGCGTGCCCGACTCCCCGGTGGGCCCGGCGTACGCCGTCCCGTCCGTTCCTGCTCCGGCCGGGGCGGATCCGGCTGCGCCGGTCGCCCCTGCGGCTGCCCACGCGGGCACCGCCGGCCGGGCCGCTCCGGCCGCCGGGGTCCCGGCCGCGCGCGGGCTCCCGTCGTCCGACGAGGAGTTCGCGCCCGGGCGCTCCGGCGGCTACCCCGAACCGGCGGCCCCCGGGTACGCGGGCGAGGCCGCGCCCGGCTGGGGCAGCGTCTCCACCGCGGCCCCCACCCTGGTGTCCGGCCCCGCCGGCTGGTCCGACCCCGGGGCCCAGGGCGGCGGCCCCCACGGCACGCCCCCGGGCCCCGAGAGCCCGTACGCCGGTCCCCCTCAGGGCGGGCACCCGGCGGACACCACCCCCTACGGCGCCAGCCAGCAGGGCACGGGTCCCGCGGGCGGCGGAGCCCCGTACGGCAGCCACGACGGTCACGACGGCTACGACGGCTACGACGGTCGCGATGCCTACGGCACCCCGGGCCCGGGAGAGCCCGCCTCCCGCTACGACCACCCCGCCCAGCAGGGGCAGCACCCCGGCGGCGAAGCCCCGTACGGCACCGGCCACCAGGGACCCGGCCAGGGGCACGAAGCCCCGTACGGCGACCCCTCGCAGGGGTACGCCCCCGGCGGCGAGGCCCCGTACGGCAGCTCCACCCCGCAGGGCCACCACCCCGAGGGCGAAGCCCCGTACGGCGGCTCCACCCCGCAGGGGGGTTCTCCCGAAGGCGAAGCCCCGTACGGCGAGCCCGCCCCGCAAGGGGAGGCCGGGGGGAAGACCTGTGTGGCCTGCCGGGCCGGGCGGGTGGACACCGACGGGTACTGCGAGCACTGCGGGCACGCGCAGCCCCGGGAGCGGGACCACCTCGAAGAGGAGCTCGGGAGCGTCGCCGCCGTCAGTGACCGCGGGCTGCGCCACCACCGCAACGAGGACTCCTTCGCCGTGGCGGCCACCGCGCTGCCCGACGGCTCCGCCGCCACCGTGGCCATCGTCTGCGACGGCGTCTCCTCCGCCAGCCGCCCCGACGAGGCCTCCGCGGCGGCCGCCGGAGCCGCCAACGAGGCGCTGCTCGACGCCCTCCCCCGCGGCGCCCACCCCCAGGAGGCCATGCACGAGGCGATCCTGGCCGCCGCCGCGGCCGTGAACGCCCTCGCCCCCGAGGTGCCCGGCGCTCAGAACGCCCCCGCCTGCACCCTGGTCGGCGCCGTGGTCAGCCGCGGTCTGCTGACCATCGGCTGGGTCGGCGACAGCCGTGCGTACTGGGTCCCCGACGACCGGGCCGCCCTGCCCCGCAGACTCACCGAGGACGACTCCTGGGCCGCCCAGATGGTCGCGGCGGGCCTGATGGGCGAGGCCGAGGCCTACGCAGACGTCCGCGCGCACGCCATCACCGGCTGGCTCGGGGCGGACGCGTACGACCTGGAACCGCACACCGCCACCTTCAAGCCCGACCACGACGGCGTGGTCGTGGTCTGCACCGACGGGCTGTGGAACTACGCCGAGTCCGCCGGGGACCTGGCCCGGGTGCTCCCGGCCGACGCCGCCGTCCGGCCCCTGCACAGTGCGCAGGTGCTGGTGGGGCACGCCCTCGACGGCGGCGGGCACGACAACGTCACCGTGGCCGTCGTCCCCTTCGCGGCGACCCCGCCGGCCCCACAGACCCCGCCCGCAAGCACCGCGAGCACCGCGGGCACCACGGGCACCGCAAGCACTGCGGGCCCGCAGGCCCAGGCCTGATCCCCGTCCCCGAGGAGGAGCGACCGATGGCGAACTTCGCCAAGCCGAGCGCCCCGCGCTTCAGCGTGGAGGTGTACCAGAACGAGTTCCTCGCCGAGGGCGCCCGCGACGTCCACGCCATCGTCACGGTCACCTCCACCGGCGGAGCCGCTGCCACCCGGACGGCCGTCGCCCCGGGCGGCGCCGCCGTGGTGATCATGGTCGACTGTTCCGGCTCGATGGAGTACCCGCCCGACAAGATGCGCGGCGCCCGCGAGGCGACCGCCGCCGCCGTGGACACCCTCCGCGACGGCACCGCCTTCGCCGTGATCGCCGGTACCCACGTGGCCAAGGAGGTGTTCCCCCGCCGGGGGCACCTGGCCATCGCCGACGCCACCACCCGCGCCCAGGCCAAGGAGGCCCTGCGCGGCCTCTCCTCCGGCGGCGGCACCGCCATCGGTACCTGGCTGCGCCTCGCCGACGGCCTGCTGCACGGGTCCACCGCGGCGATCCGGCACGGGATCCTGCTCACCGACGGCCGCAACGAGCACGAGGACCCGGCCGTGCTCCGTGCCACGCTCGACGCCTGCGCGGGCCGTTTCACCTGTGACGCCCGCGGCGTGGGAACGGACTGGGAGGTCAAGGAGGTCACCGGCATCGCGAGCGCGCTGCTCGGCACGGCCGACATCGTGGCCGATCCGGCCCGGCTGACCGCCGACTTCACGCACATGATGGAGAACGTCATGGGCAAGGAAGTGGCGGACGTCTCACTGCGCCTGTGGACGCCGGTGGGCGCGGAGATCCTGTACGTCAAGCAGGTCGCCCCCGCCGTGCAGGACCTGACCGGCCGCCGCACGGAGGCGTCCCCGCGGGCCGGGGACTACCCGACGGGCTCCTGGGGCGACGAATCCCGCGAGTACCACGTGTGCGTCCGGGTCCCGGGTGCCTCCGTGGGCCAGGAGATGCTCGCCGCCCGCGCCGCCCTCGTCATGCCGGGGGCTCCCGGCGGGGAACCGGCCGTTCTGGCCCAGGGTTTGGTCCGCGCCGTCTGGACGGACGACCTCTCCGCGTCCACCGCCATCAACCCCCAGGTGGCCCACTACACCGGACAGGCGGAGCTCGCCCAGGCCATCCAGCAGGGCCTGGAGGCCCGCAAGCTGGGGGACGTCGGCGGGGCCACGGCCAAGCTCGGCCGGGCCGTGCAGCTGGCGAGTTCCTCGGGCAACGCCGACACCGCCAAGCTGCTCGCGAAGGTGGTGGATGTCGTCGATGCGGCGGCGGGTACTGTGCGCCTGAAGGCAAAGGTCGCCGACGCGGACGAGATGACACTAGAAACGCGTTCCACTCAAACCGTTCGAGTGCGAAAATCTTGACGTGACGCCTGACGCTCTGATCGTGACCTGATCAGAAGCGAGCCGGACGCGAAGAAGAAGCCGCAGAAGCAAGCTGCGGAAGAAGACCCTGCCTCGTTGACGCAGGAAGAAGGAGGAAGCGCCGCGATGCCGACCTGCCCGAACGGGCACCAGTCCGCCTCCGACGACTGGTGCGAGGTCTGCGGCCACCGCATGGCTGCCCCTACGGGCACCCCCGGGGCGCCCTCCTACGGCTACGGCTACCCTCCGACCGGCGAGCCGACGGCACAGGCCGAGCTCTGCCCGCAGTGCCGGACCCCGCGCGAGGCCATGGCCCCGTTCTGCGAGGAGTGCCGGTACAACTTCCTGACCCGTACGGCGACCTCGTACGCGCCGCTCTCCCCGGAGATGCCCCCGCCGCCGCAGCCGCCCTCCCCGGGCGCGCCCGCGGCCCCGCCGGCGTACTCCCAGGACCACTTCGACTACCAGGGCTCGCGGCCCTCGCGGGTCAACCGCCCGGCCGAGCCGCTGCAGCGCGAGGACGACTGGATGCTGCCGCCTCCGGCGCGCCAGGACTTCCAGCAGCCCCCGTACCAGCAGCAGCCGCCGCCCCCTCAGCACCAGCAGCAGCCGCCGCAGCACCAGCAGCCTCACCAGCCGCAGCAGCACCAGCAGCCGCAGGCACATCAGCAGCAGCCGCAGGCGCAGCAGGCTCCGCCGCCGCCGTACCAGCAGCAGCAGCCGCCTTCCCGGACCGGGCAGTACCAGCCGCCCCAGCCGCCCCCGCACCACCAGCAGCATCAGGCGCCGCAGACCCACGCGCCCTACCAGCCGCCGCAGCAGCCGTACCAGCCCCAGGGCGGCGGGGCCTGGACCGCGACCATCGGTCCGGACCGCACGTACTTCATGGCGATGATGCAGCGCAGCGGCCCCGAGGCGGCCGGGCTCGACCTGCCCGCGTACTCCCCGGAGCAGCACCTCCCGCTGGCCGGCGGCCAGATCACCATCGGCCGCCGCCGTGCCTCGACGGGCGAGGCTCCCGACATCGACCTGTCGGTGCCGCCGGAGGACCCGGGCGTCTCGCACCAGCACGCGGTGCTCGTCCAGCAGCCGGACGGCAGCTGGGCCGTGGTGGACCAGAACTCCACCAACGGCACCACGATCAACGGCGGCGAGGAGTCGATCCAGCCCTACGTGCCGGTTCCGCTCGCCGACGGGGACCGCGTCCACGTCGGCGCCTGGACCACGATCACCGTCCGACGCGGCTGACCCCGCGCGGCCTCCTGAACGCGGTGAAGCCCTCCGGTTGACCGGAGGGCTTCGTCGCGTTCAGGAGTACTCAGCCGCCGACCAGCGGGTCCCGCGCGTTCCGCCGGCGCCGCACGCTCACCGCCGCGGCGGCGGCCAGCAGCAGGACGAGCAGTCCGGCGAGGAGCAGCGGGGGCAGCGTCCCGGGCGCGGCGCCGAAGTACACGAACGGCAGTCCCGCGAGCAGGACGGCCGGTGCGGTGCGCAGCCGGGCGAACGCGGGGCGTCCGGCCAGCAGCAGCCCGGCGGCCACCGGTGCGACGAAGCGCAGCTGGGTGAACGGGTACACCAGCGGGACCGTCAGCACCGCACCCGCCAGGACCAGCGTCCACGCCAGCACCGCGGCCACCCCGGCCCGGGTGCGGATCCGCGGGGTCGGCCGCAGGTCGGGTGGGCAGGCCACCGCCACCAGGGCCAGGCCCAGGACCGGGCCCAGGATGATCATCGGGGTGCTGAAGAGCGCCTGGATCCCGGTGCCACCGATGCCCATCCGGGCCGTGGTGGCGACGAGCTCCGCGACCACTCCCGCCAGCACGGTCCAACTGCCTGCCGACCAGCGCCCTGCCAGTGCGAGGAACACGCCGAACAGCATGACGAGGTAGCCCGCCACCAGCACCAGGAAACCCGCGCCGATCTGTCCGGCGAACATGGCGTAGCGCATCATTCCCATCCAGCCCGACGCACTCGCTCCGACGGCGACCAGGGCGAACGGCGCCAGCGCCCCCAGCAGCCTGCCGGGGCGTCCCGCGGAGCCCAGGCCGAGCCGCATGCGCAGGGCGTGCCCGGCCACGTCGGCGCCTTCCCGTACCCGGGCCGGCACCCCCGCCCCGCTCGTGGCCTCCTGGTACGCGTAGGCGATCTCGTCACCGAACTCCCGGCGGTAGGCGGCGGGATACAGCCGCAGCAGCGCGCTCACCTGCCCACCGCCGTGCGGCCGACGCGCAGTGCGGTGCCGAGGGAGGCGGCCGCCCCGCCGAGCCCCAGCCGCCGGGTCGCCTCCTGGGCGGTGCGCGCGAGCCGGGCCGCCTCGGCGGTCAGGACCTCCCGCCCGCGCGGGGCGAGCGCGTAGCTGCGCCGCCTGCGTCCGTCGACCACCTCTTCCTCGTGGACGGCGATGAGTTCTTGTTCCAGGAGCCGTTCCAGGGCCCCGTAGAGGGTTCCGGTGCGCATCTTGGTGCGGCCTTCCGAAATCTTCTCGACCTCCTGGGCGATCGCGTAACCGTGCCGCGGGGCATCGGCGATCGCCGTGAGGATCAGCAGGGTCGGCTCGCGAAGAGCTTGATCATTCACATCCGCACCATAGCTCGGCAGCCGACATATGTCGATAGCCGACCTATGGATCGGCGGCCTGCCCCAGGGGCCACACGTAGGGGCCCTGGGGATCGTCGAGCCAGGACCACTGCCCGGCCTCGCCGACCGTCACCCCGAAGCGCTCGCGCGCCGGCCGGTCCTCGCGCCGCCACAGGTCCAGCGCCTCCCTCGGGTGCAGCGCGCCCGCGGTGAGCACGAGCATGAACTGGAAGCGCTCGTTCTCCACCAGCTCGTACGGGAGCCCCTGCGGCATCCCGTACGTGCCCGGCGGCGCGGCCGTGGCCCCGCGCAGCGGCACGAAGTAGGCCGGGGTGTGCAGGAAGCGGCCCTCGGCGAACGCGGCGTCCCGCACGGTGAGCGCGATCAGCCCGGTCGACAGCGGGGCCAGGATCCGGGCACCCGGCCGGCACTGGCCCAGCCAGGCGGGCGGGATCAGCGGGATCGTGCAGGTCACCAGGATCCGGTCGAAGGGGGCCCGGGCCGGACAGCCGCGCGCCCCGTCGCCGGTGACCACGGCCGGGTGGTAGCCGAGCCGGTCCAGGTGCGCGCGCGCCGACTCGGTGATCTCCTCGTCCAGGTCCACGGTGGTGACCAGCCCGTCGCCGAGCCGGTGGCACAGCAGGGCCGCGTTGTAGCCGGTGCCCGCGCCGATCTCCAGCACGTTGTCCCCGTCGCGCACGTCCAGGGCCTGCAGCATCCTCGCCATCAGGGAGGGCTGGCTGCTGGAGGAGACCAGCTCGCCGTCGCGCAGCCGGGTGGCGAGCGGGCCGTCGGTGTAGACCCCGCGCAGCCAGCGGGCCCGCTGTTCCGGGTCGGGGTCCTCGGCCCAGAGCCGCTCGTGACCGGCGCCGCGGCCGGTGTAGTAGTACGGGACGAACACGTGCCGGGGCACGGCGGTGAAGGCCGCCCGCCAGCGCGGATCCTCCAGCGCCCCGGCTGCGGTCAGCTCCCGTACCTGGGCGGCGTGCGCGGTCTCCCGCACGTCGCGTACCTCGGCGTGTGCGCCCATGCCTCCACTGTCCTGCGGACACCGCCCGCGTGCGACCGCGGTGCGGGGCCGACCGCGGTGCGGGGGCGGGGGCCGGACACGGGGACGGGGGCCGGACGGGTGGTCCTAGGACCGGGGTCCTCCGTCCGGGCGTCTGAGACGATGGTCGGGTGAACGAGATTCCGCGGGGCACGGTCCAGGAGCAGACCTTCTACGAACTGGTGGGCGGCGAGGACACCTTCCGCCGTCTGGTCCACCGCTTCTACCAAGGGGTCGCCGAGGACCCGCTGCTGCGCCCGATGTACCCGGAGGGGGACCTCGGTCCCGCCGAGGAGCGGTTCGCGCTGTTCCTGATGCAGTACTGGGGCGGCCCGAACACCTACAGCGAGAACCGCGGCCACCCGCGCCTGCGCATGCGGCACGCCCCGTTCCAGGTGGACGCCGCCGCGCACGACGCGTGGCTGGCCCACATGCGGGTGGCGGTGGACGAGCTCGCCCTCGCGCCGGAGCACGAGGCGCAGCTGTGGCGGTACCTGACGTACGCCGCCGCCTCGATGATCAACACCGCGGGCTAGCCGGTACGGGGTCCCGTACGGGCCCGCGCGCGGGCCCGTACGGCGGCGGCCGGCTAGACCGGGCGGACGAGCAGGGTGCCGAGGCCGCCGGGACGGCGCATGGCCACGGACCCGTACGGGGTGCGCAGCCGCAGCCAGCCGCCGGAGGCGAACAGGGCCACCGGCTCGGGGGCTCCGGGCGCGGCCGGCACGGCGGGCACGGTGGACCGTACGGGCCGCAGGAAGCCCAGGGACTGCGCGGCGTGCACGGCGCGCAGCGGAAGTTCGGTGTCCCCCAGCGTGCGGGACCAGATCTCGCGGCCGATGCGGTCGCGCTCGGAGCGGGTCCGGTGCTGCGGGGGCAGGGCCTCGTCGCGGGCCCGGAACTCGGCGACGGCCACCGCCAGGGCCTTGGCCATCGCCTCGGGGCCGGGCAGCCCGGCCACCGGGGCCCAGCCGCCGCGGGGCGGGAGCACGCCCGCCCAGGGCGGTCCGGTGACGGCCGCGGGGACGAGGGCGCCGGCCCGCTCGCCCTCGTCGACGGACTCCAGCAGCTCCCCGGCCGAGACGGTCAGGTCGAGCGGGGCGGAGACGGGCGCGGCGAGCCGCACCGTGCGGACGGCCAGGACGTCGATGGACGGCGGCCGCCCGAAAACGGCGAGCGCGCCGCCGCCGGCCTGCGCCTGCAGGCGGACGGCGGCGGCGCGGTCGTAGTGCACCAGCCGGCCCAGGAAGGCGGCGAGGTCCGCCGCCTCCCCTGAGTCGGCGAAGTGCAGCTGCTCGTTCATGCCGCGATGCCCCCGGCGGGAGCACCGGGCTGCGGCTGTGCCTTCGGCTCGTCCAGGTACTCCTGGAGGAAGAGCTTCTCCTCGGCCGTGATGCGGCGGGGCCGCCCCTCGGCGAGGTTGTAGGGCACGACCACGGTCTCGGCGCGCACGTAGACCGTCTCGGGCCCGTCCTCGGTCGCCTCGTCCTTGACCTCGTAGCGGATGGTCAGGGACGCGGCGCCTATCCGGGTCACCCAGGACTCGATGAGCACCGGCTCGTGCCGGTGCACGAGGGGCAGCTTGTAGTCGATCTCGTGGCGGGCCACGACGGAACCGCCCGTGAAGGACTCACTGCCCTCCCCCGGCGCGAGGCGGAACATGAAGTCGATCCGCGCCTCCTCCAGATAGCGGAGGAAGACGACGTTGTTGACGTGCCCGAAGGCATCCATGTCCGCCCAGCGGAGGGGGCATCGGTAGTGGTGTCTGGCCATGGCCCGTGTCCTCGGCCCTCAGCCTCGGGTGAGCTTCTTGTACGTGGCGCGGTGCGGACGGGTGGCGTCCGCGCCGAGCCGCTCGACCTTGTTCTTCTCGTACGACTCGAAGTTGCCCTCGAACCAGTACCACTTGGACTCGCCCTCGTACGCCAGGATGTGCGTGGCGACCCGGTCCAGGAACCAGCGGTCGTGGGAGATGACCACGGCCGCACCCGGGAACTCCAGGAGCGCGTTCTCGAGCGAGGACAGGGTCTCGACGTCGAGGTCGTTGGTGGGCTCGTCGAGGAGCAGCAGGTTGCCGCCCTCCTTGAGCGTCAGCGCCAGGTTCAGACGGTTGCGCTCACCACCGGAGAGGATGCCGGCGGCCTTCTGCTGGTCCGGACCCTTGAAGCCGAAGGCGCTGACGTACGCGCGCGACGGCATCTCGACCTGGCCGACGTTGATGTAGTCCAGCTCGTCCGACACGACGGCCCACAGGGACTTCTTGGGGTCGATGTTGGCGCGGCTCTGGTCGACGTACGAGATCTTGACGGTCTCGCCGATCTTGACGTCGCCGGAGTCCGGCGCCTCCAGACCCAGGAGCATCTTGAAGAGCGTGGTCTTGCCGGCGCCGTTCGGGCCGATGATGCCCACGATGCCGTTGCGCGGCAGCGTGAAGGACAGGTCGTCGACCAGGACCTTGTCGCCGAACGCCTTGGAGAGGTTGTTGACCTCGACCACGATCGAGCCCAGACGCGGGCCCGGCGGGATCTGGATCTCCTCGAAGTCCAGCTTCCGCATCTTGTCCGCCTCGGCGGCCATCTCCTCGTAGCGGGCGAGGCGGGCCTTGGACTTGGTCTGGCGCCCCTTGGCGTTCGACCGCACCCACTCGAGCTCTTCCTTGAGGCGCTTCTGGCGCTTCTCGTCCTTGCGGCCCTCGACCTTGAGACGGGTGGCCTTCTTCTCCAGGTAGGTGGAGTAGTTGCCCTCGTACGGGTGGGCGCGGCCGCGGTCGAGCTCGAGGATCCACTCGGCGACGTTGTTCAGGAAGTAACGGTCGTGGGTGACGGCCACGACTGCACCCTTGTACTGCGAAAGGTGCTGCTCCAGCCAGTTCACCGACTCGGCGTCGAGGTGGTTGGTGGGCTCGTCGAGGAGGAGCAGGTCCGGGGCCTCGATCAGCAGCTTGCAGAGCGCGACACGGCGCTTCTCGCCACCGGAGAGGTTGGTGACGGGCCAGTCGCCGGGCGGGCAGCCCAGGGCGTCCATGGCCTGCTCCAGCTGGGCGTCGAGGTCCCAGGCGTTGGCGTGGTCCAGGACTTCCTGGAGCTTGCCCATCTCGTCCAGCAGCGCGTCGGTGTAGTCGGTCGCCATTTCCTCGGCGACCTCGTTGAAGCGCTTCAGCTTCGCCATGATGTCCGCGGCGCCGTCCTGGACGTTCTCCAGGACCGTCTTGGACTCGTCGAGCTTGGGCTCCTGCATGAGGATGCCGACGGTGAAGCCGGGAGACAGGTACGCCTCGCCGTTGGACGGCTGCTCCAGCCCCGCCATGATCTTGAGGACGGTGGACTTACCGGCGCCGTTCGGGCCGACCACACCGATCTTCGCGCCGGGCAGGAAGTTCAGGGTGACGTCATCAAGAATCACCTTGTCGCCGTGCGCCTTGCGCGTCTTGCGCATGGTGTAGATGAACTCAGCCAAGAGAAACCGTCCGGCAGATCGATGGGTGGGCAGATACACCCCATCTTGCCTGACGTCCATCCCCGGGGGGAAACCCGTTCGGCCCCGGAGCCACCGGAACGGGGTCCGCCAAACGGTCCCGAGGCCTTGCGCCGCACGGCAGGATGAAGCCCACGGGGGCGTGGCCGGGGGGCTGCGTCCGAGGTGGGGGGACGTATGGACAGCGGACTGATCGCTCTCGGCGCGGCCGTGGTCGGCGTGGCCGGAACATTGCTCGCGACGGTGCTTTCCCAGCGGATGCTGGCGCGGGTGCAGGCGGCGCAGTTCGAGCGGGAGCAGCGGGTCGCGCAGGTGGGGTGGGCGCGGGAGCAGCAACTGGCGGAACGCGACCGCAGGCGGGAGTGCTACGCGGCGACGAACGCCGCGTACCGGCGCTACCGGATCGCGCTCATGTCCTTCCTCTGGGTCGTCCACAACGCGCAGACCGACCCTCCGGCGCCGTCCGCGCCCGCACGGGCGGCGCTGGAGGAGGCCCGGGGAGGGCATCACGCCGCCTTCGCGGAGGCGCAGATGATCGCCTCCGCCGCCGTCCTCGCGGAGCTGGACTCGATGACCCGGGGCATGGCGGGGGCGTACGCCCGCACGATGCGGCTCGCGGAGGGGACTCCGGGCCCGGAGTGCTCCTTCGAGGAGATCCACGCCGAGCTGCTCAGCCTCTCGGAGCGCTCGGACGTGATGCGGGGCTCCATGCGGGCGGATCTCGGCATGGCGTGAGCGGGAAGGGCGCCGGGCCCGGCGGACGGATCCCGGCGGCCGGGTCCCGGCTGACGGATCCCGGCTGACCGGTCCCGGCGGGGCTCAGCGGGGGCGGTAGACCGTGAGGGCGTCCGGGAGGTCGTCCAGGACCAGGGCGGTGGGGGCCTGGGCGTACTCGCCGTCATACGCGAGCGGGGTGCCGGCCGGGATGTCGCTCACGCGCAGGCTGCGCAGCCGGGTGGCGACGTGCACCGGGGAACGGGTCAGCGGGCCCGCGAACGCGGCGGCCAGCAGGCGGGGGCCGGGTCGGCCGCCGCCGAGGACCAGGCGTACGTCGAGCAGGCCCTCGCCGAGGCTCTTGCGGTAGCGGGGCGCCGGGCCCGTGCCCTGGTAGGTGCCGTTGCCCGCGAAGAGCAGCCAGACGCTGCGCGGCTTCCCGGCGAGCTTGAGCCGTACCGGGCGCTCCGCGCGCAGCACCCGGTACGCCGCCAGGAGCGCGGCGGGGCCGCCGCCGATCCGGGGGCCCCAGCGGAGCCGGTGGCCGAGCAGCTCCGGGTAGGCGCCGATGCTGAAGTTGTTCAGGAAGTACCCGGCCCTGGTGTCCTCGGGGTCCGGGCCGGGACCCGGGGTGAAGCGGCCGACGCCGATGAGGACGGCGTGCCCGTCCGCCACGGCCCGGCAGGTGTCCTCGATCCCCGCGAGGCCGAGGTCGAGGGCGAAGTGGTTGAGCGTGCCGCCGGGGAACACCGCCAGGGGGATCCCGGCGCGCAGCGCGGCGGTGGCGGCGGCGTTGATCGTGCCGTCGCCGCCGCACACCCCGAGGACGGTGGCCCGCTCGGCGGCCGAGGCCAGTTCGGCGCTGAGCTCCGGGCCCTCGCACTCGACGAGCTCGGCCTTCGGCAGCCGCTCGCGCAGCAGTACGTCGAGCCCGGTCGCGGCGGCCGTGCCCGACCCGGAGTTCACGACCACCGTGAGCCCGGCCCCGTCGGGCAGCGCGGGCGCCCCCGCGGCGGGCCGCTCGTCGCCCGGCACGATCCGGGCCTCCTTGGCGTCCCGGGTGAGGCGGCGCACGACGAGCCCGGCCGCCACCCCGAGCGCGGCGCCCGCGAGCACGTCCGAGGGGTAGTGGACCCCGGTGTACACGCGGGAGAAGGCCACGGAGGCGGCGAGCGGGGCCACTGCGGCGCCCCAGAGCGGGGACTCCAGCGCCACTCCGGCGGTGAAGGCGAACGCGGACGCGGCGTGCCCCGAGGGGAAGGAGGTGGTCCGCGGCTGCGTGCCGAGCTGCCGCCTGGCGGGCACCCCGTCCAGCACCGGGCGCGGCCTGCGCACGGACCATTTGCCGACGGTGTTGATGGTCGCGGAGGCCAGTGCCAGCGACGCGACCCCGCGCACGGCCGCCTTGCGGGCCCCGGCCGATCCGAGGACGGCGATCCCGGCGGCGGCTCCGCCCCAGAGCAGCCCGTGGTTCGCGGCCCGGCCGAGGCGCGGCAGCACCCGGTCGGCCCCGGGCCAGTGCCGCCGGGCCACCGCGTCGAACAGTCTGCGGTCCCCTCGTGCGACCGCGCCCCGCCAGGTCAGATCTTGATCAGCCATCTCCTCCCTCTACCCGAACCCCCGGATCCGAATCAGCCCCGGCCCCGGGCACCCCGGATCCCACCCCTCCGGCGGAGACCGGATCCCACCCCTCCGGCGGAGACCGGATCCCACCCCTCCGGCGGAGACCTGATCCCGCCCCTCCGGCAGAGACCGGATCCGGGATCCCGCCCCGGCCCGGGACTACTCCGGGTGTGTCGTGCGTTCCGGGGCGGGCCCGTCCTCCAGGGGGCGCTTGCGCAGCAGGAGGACCACCAGGCCGCCCAGCACGACCAGGCCCACGGCCAGGGAGGCGATCACCGGGGTCGCCGCCGAGCTGCCGCTGGCGGCCAGCCGCTCCTGCGAGGTGTCCTGGTCCAGGGCCGGGGCGGACTCCGACAGTGCGCCGAGCGCCGCCATCTCCCCGCCCGGAGCCGTGGCCTGCACCGGCTGGACGTCGGGGAGCTGCGGCCAGGTCGCCGTCGCCGTGGCCACGGCGGCGGACTCGCTGGAGCCGGCCACGATCTGGACCTGCGCCGGGATCCCGCTGGTGAAGACCCGGCCGACCGGCACGCGGGTGGACCCGCGCAGGGTGATCTCGGCGCTGCCGTCCGGTGTTCCTTCCGGCACCTCGAAGAAGAGCTTCTCCCCGTTGACCGCGGAGACGACCGGCCGGCCCTGGGCGTCGACCACCCGCACCCCCATCGCCATGGCTGCCGCGTCCGGGGTCACGCTCACGCTCTGCGCCCCCGTCCGCACGGTGACCGGCCCGATCCGGGTGCCCAGCGGCCCCGACACCTCGCCGGGATCCACCGCGAGGGACGCGGGCGGTTCGGGCAGCCGGCGTGCCTCGCGCTGGAGGTAGTCGGCCAGCTTCTCGGCCTGTGGGTCGACGGCCTCCACCCAGACGCCCTCGGCCAGCCGCCAGATGGCCACCTGGGTCCCGGCCGCGGCGCTCTCCGCGGTGAGCCCGGCGGCTCCGGCCGCCTTGGCGAGCCCGGCCAGATCGTTCAGCTGGGGGTAGGAGTGCTCCAGCACCCAGCGGATCCGGCCCGCCTCGCCGTTCCCGGCGAGCGGCGTGCCGCCCCATCCGGTCTCCGTGAACCGGGCCTGGGGCTGCGCATCGCCCGCGACGCCGACTCCGTACGTCTGGAGCATGCCACCGCCGTCGACCCGCATCTCGTACAGTCCGGCCGGGATCTGCCGCACGGTTCCGTCCTTGCCGTGCAGGACGGCCTGTCCGTACGTCTTCAGCCCGTCCAGGACGGCGCTCGCTCCCTCCGGCGTCCGGGGTGCGGCCGGGCCGGCGTCGGCGGCCGCCGCCGCGCCCGGGGCCCCGGCCAGCGCGGCGGCGAGCAGGGCCACCGCGATCTGCCGCCGTGCGGAGCCCCGTATGGCCGCGGCGGACGTGGTGCGCGGCGCCGGGGCGTCGCAGGCCTGCGCGGCAGGGGGAACCGGAGTGCTGCCAGGAGCGCCGAGAGGAGCAGGGCCCATGGCGGCGGCAGGAGCGGAGGGTGCGGGAACGGCAATCGACACAGTCTTCCCCTTCGGGCCGAAGGCCCAGGTGCCCGTGAGTACCGGGGAATCCTAGCCTCCTCGAACACTCAGACCACCGCCGCCTTCTGAGGGGGCATCAGCGGTACGTCCGTCCTGACGACCCGCCGGAAGGCCGCCGTGCCGCGGTTCAGGTCGTGGCCGATGGCGGTCGCGTCGATGTTCGCCGAGAACCACCGGTTGCCCTCCCCGTCGGGCGGGTCCTCCCGCACCCGCAGCCTTCCGTGGACCACGAGCGGTTCGCCGACGGACACGGATCCGGCGAGGTTCACGGCGAGGCCGCGCCGGGCCCACACCGTGTAGAAGCTGGTGGGCGCGTCCGCCCAGGTCTCCTTCTTCCGGTCGTAGTACCTCGGGGTGACCGCGAAGCGGAACCGGGCCGCCGGACCGCCCGCCGTCTCCTTGTAGTCGATCTGCGTGGCCACGTAGCCCACCAGCGTCACCTGGGTGTCGTTCATCCCGGCCGCCTTCCCGGGGTCCGGCGGCGCGCTCGACCACGCGCCGCCCCGACCCGCATTCCGTACCCGCCCGGACCATCCGCGCGGGGTACGACCATGCTGGCCCGGGCTGCCGGAGCCTGCCGGAGGCTGTGGACTACTGACGGCTTGTGGACAACTTCGCCACCGTCGCGTACTGCTCGCGCACCTCCCGGTAGCGCAGCAGCTCCGCCGCCACCGGCTCCAGCACCCGGGCCCGTCCGCAGCCGGCCGCGGCCTCGCGCAGCCGTCGCTCCGCGTCCTGCCCGTAGCGCCGTGCCGGACCCCTGGCCCCGATCGAACAGGCCCACTCGACGAGCGGTCCGCCGATGATGCCGGCCACCATCAGCAGGACCGGCGGCATCAGGCTCGGCTCCAGCACCCCGGCGATCTGCCCGACCAGCCACAGCCCGCCGTAGATCTGGAGCAGGGTCATGGCCGCCTGCGCCAGGACCGCGGCCGGCCACCACGAGGGCCGCGGCGGACGGGCGCTGGGCATCACGACCGCCGGGCCGAGGGTGACCGCGATCTCGTCCAGCGCCTGGGGCAGCCCTTCGGCGCCGCGGACGGCGGTCTCCCGTACGGCCTGCGCCCAGGGGTCGGGGAGGCCGCGGACCGCCTCGTCGGCGACGGTCCGTACGGCCTGTTCCACCCGCTGGCGGGCCGTCACCTCTTCCTCGACCGGCTGTTCGGGGGCCGCCGTGGAGCGCCCCATGGCCGCCAGGGCTGCGAGGCCGCCCAGCGAGCGCGGGGCACGCCGGCTCTCGTACCACCGCCACAGGCGCAGCCACGGGGTGCCGCAGGCCTTTCCGGCGTTGCGCCGCCAGGCCCGCTCGGCGGCGAGGCCGGCGGCGTACGCCCCGACGGCCTCCGCGAGCCGGTCCTCGAACTCGGCGCGCGCGGTCTCCCCGATTTCCGGGCCGGCGTGGCCGTCGGCCACGTAGAGCGGGCGCAGGCGGGCCGCGGCCTTGTCTACATCGGCGGAGATGCGGCGGGTCGCGGCGCCCTTCTCCTGGGTGAACTGTCCGAGCATTTCGCGCAGTTCCCCGACGCCTTCACCCGTAAGGGCGGAAAGTCCGATGACGGTGGCGCCCGGTTCGCCGTGTTCGCCGAGTGCGATCCCGTCGTCGTCGAGGAGCCTGCGCAGGTCGTCCAGTACGAGGTCGGCGGATTCTCCCGGCAGCCGGTCCACCTGGTTCAGCACGACGAAGGTCACCTCGGCGTGCCCGGCCAGCGGGCGCAGGTACCGCTCGTGCAGGACGGCGTCCGCGTACTTCTCCGGATCCACCACCCACACCACCGCGTCGACCAGTGCCAGTACCCGGTCGACGTGGTCGCGGTGGGCGCCGACGGCCGAGTCCAGGTCGGGCAGGTCGACGAGGACCATGCCGCGCAGCACCTCGGCCTCGGAGGTCTCGCGGGGGCGGCGGCGCAGCCGTCCGGGGATCTCGAGTCGGTCCAGCAGGCCCGCGGCGCCGTCGGACCAGCTGCACGCGATGGGTGCGGCGGTCGTCGGCCTGCGCAGTCCGGTCTCGGAGATCTGCACTCCGGCGAGTGAGTTGAAGAGCGTGGACTTGCCGCTTCCGGTGGCTCCGGCGATGGCGACGACGGTGTGCTGCGCCGACAGTCCGCGGCGCGCGGCCGCCTCGTCCAGGACCCGTCCGGCTTCGGCGAGGGTCTTTCCGTCGAGGATCCTGGTCCGGGACAGCCCGATGAGCTGGCGCAGCGCGTCGAGGCGGACGCGCAGCGCCTGCGCCTCGGGGCTGAGCGGGGGCGTGGGGGCCTTGCCGCCGTCGCTTCCGGCGCCGGAAACCGCCCGTACGAGTGCTTCGTCGCCCTCCTCGTCTCCGCTCGCGGGCCAGTCGTCTTCGCCGGCCCGGGGGCGCGAGCGGGCGATCAGTCCGTCGTCCCAGCGGTCGTCGGTGCGGTCGGTCAGGGCGGTCACCGCGTCACCTCTCCTTCTGCAGTACGGACAGCGCGGCGATCAGCTCGGCCTGGGGTTCGGGACTCACTTCGAGCGCTTCGATCGGGGCGAGGCGGCGGTCGCGTTCGGCGCGCAGTACCTGGTCGAGGTGCTCGGCGACGAGTTCGCCGCCCCGGTCGCGCAGGCGTACGGCGGCCTGTACGCCGATCCGCTCGGCGAGCTTCTCCCCGGCCGGCCGGGCCCGCTTGCCGCCGAGGAGGGCCGCGACCAGCAGGGCGGCGACTCCGTCGGGGTCGGGCGCGGGCTGCTTGTCGAGCCGGGCGACCTCTTCCTCGGCGAGTTCCTCCAGCACGCGCCGCCAGCGGCGTACGGCCATGCCGATGCGTTCCGCCGCCTCCCGGTCGGGGGCGGGCAGGGACACCGCGCCGGCGGCGGGCTCGCGCCGCCAGGCGTCCGCGATGCGTTCGTCGGCGGCGGCGACGGCGCACTGGAGCAGCGCCGCGAGGGATTCCGCGAGGGAGTCGAGCAGTTCGTCGGCGCTGGTGTCGAGCGGGTAGCCGCGCCAGCGGGTCAGTGCGTCCCCGGCGAGTACGGCGCCCCGGTCCAGGCGGCCCCGGACCCGCTTGCCCTCCCGCTTGTAGGCGTCCTCGACGGCAAACGTCAGCCGTACGGCGGCGGCGTGCTGGGCCGCGACGGCCGAGGCGAGCTCCGGCATCCGGCGCCCGAGGGAGTCGAGCGCGCCGAGCGCGGTGCGTCCGACGGCGTACTGGCGGGCGGCCGGGTCCTGCGCGTGGTGCGCGAGCCAGGCGAACAGCGGGGCCACGGCGCTGGCGGGCAGCAGCCCGCCGCCGCCGGCCGATTCGGGCAGCTCGGGGACGGTGAAGCGGGGTACGTCGCCGAGCCCGGCCCGCGTGAGCAGGGCCCCGTACTGCCGGGAGACCTCGGTGAGCACCTGGTGCGGGACCCGGTCGAGGACGGTGACGAGGGTGGCCTTGTACTGCTTGGCGGTGCGCAGGAGGTGCCAGGGGACGGCGTCGGCGTACCGCGAGGCGGTGGTGACCATGACCCAGACGTCCGCGGCGCAGATGAGCTGCGCGGCGAGCGTGCGGTTGTCGACCACGAGGGAGTCGATGTCGGGGGCGTCGAGGATGGCGAGGCCGCGGGGCAGGGTCGAGACGGTCTCGATCCGCACCTCGCGGGTGGTGGGCGGGTGCCCGTGCCCGTGCTTGGCGCCCGGCCGGTGGGGGGTCTTGCGGGCGGACTGGGGGGTGTCCTCGTCGTCCTGGGGCGCCCAGACCCGCATCAGATCGGGCAGCACCCGCACCCCGGCGAACCAGTGGTGGTCATCCGGATGGCAGACGAGGACGGGGGTGCGCGTGGTGGGCCGGAGTACCCCGGCTTCACTCACTTGGCGCCCCACGAGGGAGTTGACGAGGGTGGACTTACCGGCCCCGGTGGACCCGCCGACGACGGCGAGCAGCGGCGCCTCCGGCGCCTTCAGCCGGGGTACGAGATAGTCGTCGAGCTGCGCGAGCAGCTCCGCTCTGGTCTGGCGGGCGCGGGGGGCGCCGGGCAGGGGCAGCGGCAGACGCACGGACGCGACCCGGTCGCGCAGGGCGGACAGGGCATCGAGCAGCTGAGGCCGAACATCCAAGGTCACCACATGCGAAGAATGCCCAATTTAGGAGCATTTTTGAAGCTTATACGTCCTCTGCGCGCCGAGCGCTACTCCACCGGCACATCCCGGACACAGCGGACGAGTGGGGCGCAGGCATAACGAGTGCACAACACCCAGGGCGCCACGGCGCAAAAGCGGTGCGAGAATCGCACCTGCCTGCGATTATCGGGACCGCTTCACCGAACCTCCACATCGTGGCACGCGAGTGAAGCAACCGGGACAAGGCAACCGGAGCCCTATCCTTGACCCGGCACGGACCACAGCCCCACCCCCGTCCAGGGGCTCCAGGCCATCACGGCCACCTTCCGGCCCCCGTAGCTCAGTGGATAGAGCAGGTGCCTTCTAAGCACTTGGCCGCAGGTTCGAGTCCTGCCGGGGGCACTCCGCCCGTCCCACCCCGAAGCCCTCCCCCGCGGAGGGCTTTTCCGCAGGAACCGCAGGTGAGCGGCACCCTAACCCGGCTTCCGTAGCGGTGGCGTAAGTCCGGATCGGCGGCACGGGGCCGCAGGACTACTCGAAGGCCTTGACGGCCTGGTAGTAGGTCCACGCGGTGCCCTCGCACGAGGCCCTGCGGGCGCCCGAGTAGCGGGCGCAGACCCGCTTCAGGTCCGCGTGGAACATCTCGTCCAGCCGCGGCTTGGCCGCCTGGAACTCCCCCGCCGCCTTGTAGTTGCGGTAGCCGAAGTCGTGCCGGGCGCAGGCCGTCCGGAAGGGGAAGCCGAAGGGGTTGTCCGGGGACGTGGTGCAGTAGTCCGTGGACCAGTCGAAGGCGTACGGCTCCCACTCGGCCCGGTTCTCGCGCGCCGCGGCCCAGGCTCCCTGGCTGGCCTCGCCCGGCTGCGTCCAGCCGCTCAGCACCTGCGGCTTGTCCTGCGGAACCGCCGGGGCCTGCCGGGCCGCGAACGCGGGTGGTACGAGGGCCAGTACGGCGGCCAGGGCGCCGGAAACGAGCACGGACAGGCGGGCTCCGGTCCGGGCGGGGGCGGGGGCCGGGGCGGGGCTGGGGTGGTGGGGCACGCGTCCTCTAACGAGGGGTGCCGTCACGGGTGTCGGGGTGGCCCGCGCGGGCGACCGGCATCCGTCCTGCATCCGCCCGGCATCCGTCCTGCGGGGGATCCGGACCGCTGCGGGCGGGCCCGACCGGGACCCCACCGGGACCCGACCGGGACTCAGGTATGAGTCGATGTCACCCTTCCGGCAGAGATTCGGTTCAGCCTCGGGAGGGACGCGGACTACGGCCGGCGCCCCGAATACTCGTAGACATGAACCGCCGCCCTCTCGTCATCGCCGCCGCCACCGTGGGAGTCCTCGCCACCGCCGCCATCGCGCTGCCCAACCTCCCGCCCAACCCCCTGACCGACACGATCAACGACCGGGTGTTCAAGGAGAAGGGCATGCGCTTCGCGACGGCCGCCGACGCTCCGACGGGCGAGGAGGCGACGCGCGGGGAGCAGGGGCGCGGCGAGCCGGGGCCGCGGAAGCCGGCGCGCGGGGAGGCGACGTGGGTCCTGCCGCGCTGGGTGCCGAAGGACGCGACCGACGTGCGAATAATGGCGCGCACCGACGGCAAGGCACGGCTGATCCGCTTCACGCTGGGCGCGACCCCGCTGGACGGCCCGCAGTGCCCGGCGGGCACGCCGAGCAAGCACGTGGGGACGGCGCTGGAAGCCAAGTGGTGGCCGGCGGGCACCAGCGCCGAGGAGCGGCCCGAGTGCCGTGGTGCCCATCAGTACCAGGTCACGGTGCGCGGCAAGGAGGTCTACGCCTGGACCGACGGCACCCCGTCCCCCGGGGCGGGAGCGGGAGCGCAGGACGGCGGCACGGTCCGGCAGGTGTCGGCCACGGCCCCCTGAGCCGGGGACGCACGGCGGGTTCAGCGGCGGGTTGGGTGGCGGGTTTGGCGGTGGGTTCAGCGGCGCGTGCGCAGCTCGCGGGCCGTCGCGAGGTCCGCGAGTGCGGCCCAGTGGGGGCGCAGCCAGTCCTCCGGTGAGGCGGCCGTGGGCAGGCCCGGCGGCAGGCTGTCGTGGAAGGCGGTCGTCTCCGGTTCGACGACCCTGTGGTGGGTCAGGATCCGGGATTGCCCGGAGCCCTCCGAGGCCACGACCACGCTCCGCAGGAACATCGCATTGGCCACCAGCAGCCAGTGCGGCCGGCCCGGGTCGGCCGCGGATCCGGCGCCGGTTCCGCTCGACAGCGCCCACGGGTCCGGAGCGAGGTACCGGACCTGCCCCACGCCGGTGAACTCGGCCGCCGCCACGCACATCGAGCACGGTTCCTGGGTGCTCCACAGCGTCGCCGTGGCCAGGTCCCAGCCCGTGCGGGCAGCGCCCAGCGCGTTCATCTCGGCGTGGGCGAGGGGTGTGCCGCGCAGCGGCCCGGTGCCGGTGCCGTCCTCGTACGCCTCGTTGCGCCCTTCGGCGACCGGCTTCCCGTCGGTGTCCGTCAGGACCGCTCCGACCGCCAGGCCTCCGGCGGCAAGGGCCTCGTAGGCGAGGGCGAGCGCCCTGCGCAGGGGTTCGGGCGCAGCGCGCCACTCCACGTCGAAACCGAGCTGCTCATTGGCCATCCGGCCATTATCGTCACCGCCATGGACATCCGACCCGCCCGTACCGTCGCCGAACTCCAGGCCGCGGAACCCCTCTTCGACGGGCCAGCCCGTGCGGACTGGTCGGAGCGGTTCCTCGCCGCTCCCGGTCATCTGATGCTGATCGCCTACGTGGACGGCCGTCCCGTCGGCATGGTCTCCGGCATCGAGATGATCCACCCCGACAAGGGCACCGAAATGTGCCTCTACGAGCTCTCCGTGGACGAGGCCCACCGCCGGCGCGGCCTCGGCCGGGCCCTGACCGAAGCGCTCGCCACCGAGGCCGAATCGCGCGGCTGCTACGGCATGTGGGTGGGCGTCGACACCGACAACGAAGCCGCGCTGGCCACATACGGCTCGGCCAACGCCCGCGACGAGGGCGTCTTCAAAATGCTCGGCTGGCCCTTCACCCGCTAGCCCGGCCCTGCCGACTCGAGCCCGGCCCCGGGCCCAGCACCGGCACCGGCACCGGCACTGAGCAATGCCGAGCCGGCAAAGCACGGGGGGCAGCACCGGGCTTGGCCCGGGCCGGAACTCGGCCCGCACCGGGGGTTGGGCTGCGCTGGCCGTTGGGCGGGCCCGCGCCAAGGCTCGCCCAGGCAGCACGGGCCCGGGCAGCACGGGCAAGGGAGCATGGAGCAGGGCCGGGCGTTGGCCCGCGCCTGCGCCTAGGCCGGCCCGTGCCAGGGCGAGCCCGAGCCGGAGCGGCCCGTGCCAGCGCGAGCCCGGGCCAGCGCGAGCCCGGGCCCTGGCCCTGGCCCTGGTGGGGCGATGGGGCGATGGGGCGATGGGGCGTCGACGCTGGCCGACGCCCCTGGGGCGGCGTGTCGTGGGGCCAGTCGGCGCACCCTCCGCGCGGGCGGCCCGTGCCTCGCCGAGCATCGGCGGCATGACCGCATTCACCGCGCTCCTCCCGGCCGCCGCCCTGCTGGCGGCGGCCACCGCCCTGCCGCCGCACGCCGCACACGCCGCAGCCGCCTCCTCCGACGCCCCCATCGCCCCCTACGTCGTCGTCCTCAAGGACGGCGCCACCCGTGCCTCCGCGGCCGCCGCCACCCGGGCCCTCGCTGCCGAAGCCGAGGCCTCCGGCGACACCGTCGGGGCCGTCTACGACACCGTCCTGAGCGGTTTCGCCGTCCGCACCACCGCAGCCCGCGCCGCCGAACTCGCCGCCGATCCCCGGGTCGCCTCCGTGGAGCCCGATGCGGTCTTCCGGATCGACGGCACCCCCACCAGGAGCGCACCGACCGCAAACGCCCTGCCCGGCGACACCCCCACCGGAAGCACCCCGCCCGGGACCACTCCGGCCGGCAACACCCCTACAGGAAGCGCTCCGACCGGCGACAACCCCGCAGGAAGCACCCCCGTCGGAAGCGCCCCGGCCGGCGACACCCCCACCGGAAGTACCCCGCCCGGTGACACCCCCGCAGGAAGCACACCGACCGGAAGCACCCCAGTCGGCAACACCCCTGCAGGAAGCACGCCGACCGGGACCACTCCGGCCGGCAACACCCCTACAGGAAGCGCTCCGACCGGCGACAACCCCGCAGGAAGCACCCCCGTCGGGAGCGCTCCGACCGGCGACAACCCCACCGGAAGTGCCCCGACCGGAAGCACTCCAGTCGGCAACACCCCCACCGGAAACACCCCGCCCGGGACCACCCCGCCCGGCGGAACCCCAACCGGGGCCACCCCGCCGGGGACCACCCCCACCACCCCTGCCACCCCTGCCGGGACCGCCCCCGCCGCACCCGCCGGCCGCGCCCCTCTCGTCCAGGCCCCCGCGCCCTGGGCGCTGGACCGGCTTGATCAGGGGGAGTTGCCGCTCGACGGGTCGTACGCGTACCCGGGTAAGGCCGAGGGGGTCACGGCGTACATCGTGGACACCGGGATCAACACCCTGCACCAGGAGTTCGGCGGCCGGGCCCGCTGGGGGGCCAACGCGGTGTTCATGGAGGGGGCCACGGACTGCAACGGCCACGGCACGCACGTCGCGGGGACCGTCGGCGGAGCCACCTACGGGGTGGCCAAGGGGGTTTCGCTCGTCGCCGTGAAGGTGGCGGACTGCCGCGGGGACGCCACCCTGTCGGCCATCACGCGGGGTCTCGACTGGATGGTGAAGGACGCCCTCAAGTCGCCCGCCACCCCGGCCGTGGCCAACATGAGCCTGGGCGGCGGCTACAGCTTCGCGCTCAACCGGGCGGTGACGCGGGCGATCGCGTCCGGGATCACCTTCGCCGTGGCGGCGGGCAACTCCGGCGAGAACGCCTGCACCGGCTCCCCCGCCGGGGTCCCGCAGGCGCTCACGGTGGGCGCGACCGACGCCCTGGACCAGCGGCCCGCCTTCTCCAATTACGGCGCCTGCGTGGATCTTTCCGCCCCCGGCGTGGCCGTCACCTCCGCCTGGAAGGGCTCCGCCACGGCCACCGCCCGCGCCTCCGGCACCTCGATGGCGGCTCCGCACGTGGCGGGCGCCGCCGCGCTGGTGCTCGCGCGGGGCCTGGCGGCCGGCGGCCCGCGCCAGACGCCCGCCCAGGTGGCCGACGTGCTCGTACGGGACTCCGTGCGCGACCGGATCACCGCCCTGCCGGCCGGGACGCCGAACCGGTTGCTGCACGTCCCGACCGACAAGTAGCCCGTACGGGACCCTCCGCCGGCGGCGCCTCCCCGCCCCGGCGGACCCCGACCGGTCCACCCCCGGACCCCGGCCCGTCCACCCCGGACCCCGGCCGGAGGACCGCCCTGAAGAGCACCCCAAAGATCGCCCTGCGGAACGCCCGGGACCCCACCCGGAAGAACGCCCCGAGGACCGTCCGAAGATCCCATCCGCCCCACCCGCACGGGGCACCGCCCCACCCGGCCTGATGGCACATCAATTTCTGTGTGCTTCGGGCGAAAGCAAGTCATTGACTTCTCATCACCGCGACGCGTCAATGTCGGCCACCGCACCGGCTCGACCTCCCCCACACAGCGGGTGGGGGGAGGGTTCGTATGACGAAGGAGTCGCGACCCAGTGAGTACAACGTTTCGCCGAAGAATTCTGGCCGGGGCTGGCGCTCTGTCCCTGGCCCTGACGGGCGCCGTGGTGGGTCTGTCGGGCACCGCGCAGGCCGCGACCAAGACGACGCCCGTCCCGATGGACTGCATCGCCCCCGCGCCCCAGCCGGGTGGTTCGGGCACGCAGAACTACACGATCACGCTGCCCGACGGCGCGAAGGCCGGCGACGTGGTCCCGGTCACCATCGACCCGGGTCCGAGTCCGGTCATCCCCGGCTTCGCGGTGACGACCACCAACGTCTCCAAGATCACCCTCAAGGTCGGTTCGACCCTCCAGACGGTGGTCAGCCCGCCCGAGACCGTCAACGTGACGCCCGGCGTGCCGCTCGACCCGGCCGGATTCTCCGGCACCGTCAAGATCCCGGACGGTTCCGAGGGCACCACGGTGGGCGTGGCCCTGGACCTGGCGGTGACCGACGCGAGCCTCATGGGCTCGGTCTTCACCACCACCTGCACCCCGACCCCCCGTCCGAGCGCCTCGCTCGGCTCCGTGGCCGTGGAGGCCCTGCCCAAGGACCCGATCACCACCAAGCTGACGCCCAACAGCGGCAAGGCGGGCACGCCCGTCGTCGTCACGGGCGCCAACTTCCCGGCGGGCGCGGTCACCTGCTCCGCGCTCAAGAACGGTACGGCCACGGGTGACACCGGTACCGGCACGGCCACCGCGGCCGGCGTCGCGACCTGCGACATCACCGTCAACCAGCCCGCCGACAAGATCCGGATCGACGGCGCGGTCCTCCCGTACAAGGACTTCGCCTTCATCGTCGAGCAGCCCGGCGTGCAGAACCCGGTCGACGTCGAGGTCCTGCCCGGCCCGCTGGCCATCGGCCCGCAGGCGGGCAACCCCGCCGTCAGCTTCGGTTCGGTCACCATCAACGGCAAGTCCCAGTCGGTCGTCGGCCAGTTCACCGCGATGGCCGTCCAGGACTTCCGCGGCGGGACCCTCGGCTGGGACGTCTCCGCGACCCGGACGCCGTTCCTGAACACGGTCACCGGCCACTCGATGGCCACCGCGCAGATCGGCATCCAGCCGACCTGCAAGGTGACCAACCCGGCCAGCCCGAGCACCTGCTCCACGGGTACGCCCGGTGCGATCTCCGACGTCCCGCTGAAGGTCGCCTCGGCGGCCGCGGGCGGCGACAACCTGACCGGTGGCGAGTTCGAGATCGGCGGAGCCGGAATGATCCAGCTCCCGCCGTTCATGTTCGCGGACAGCTACCAGTCGGTCGTCACCTTCTCGATCGCCTGACCCGTACGGCCCCGTTCCACCC
>NZ_JBHXKA010000068.1:18691-41767 GCF_042722885.1 Streptomyces sp. NPDC058401 | reverse complement strand
GCCTCGCCGGCGTTTGAGGCGCGGGGTCTGGGGCGGAGCCCCAGGGGGTCCGGGCGCAGCCCGGTGCCCCGCTTCAGCCCGTCCGGCGTTTGAGGACCGGGTCAGGGCAGAGCCCTGGGAACGGTGGAAGGGCGGGTAGGGGACTCCGCCCCGCAGGGCCGACCACCCGCACTCGCCCACCGGGCCCACGCCGGGACGGCGGTGGTGGCGGCCCCGCCGGGCCACAGTCGGACGGAGTCCGGCGCGGCGGGGCGAAGCCCGGGAGGTCCGTCAGGGCCGAGCGGTGCGAGCTCCGCGTTGAAGAAGGGTCACACGACCGCGCCCCGACCGGGGTCGTCGTCCTCGTCCTCGTCCGTGGACATCCGCGCGACCAGCGTCGCGAAGCCGCCCAGGAAGCCGCCGACGCCCAGCGTCGTCAGCCACCAGGTCATCTCCCACTGGAGCAGCACCGCCAGGAGCAGCAGGACCGGTCCGCCCACCACCGCCAGCCAGGCGAACTTCGACGTCGCGTCCGCCTCCGGCAGCTCCGGCTCCGGGGGGACGAAGTGGCCCTCGTCCTTCGCCGTCTCGGGGGAATCGTCGGGGTCGGCCAGGGAGTGGTCCCGTGGACCCGGCCCGATCGCCCCGCCGCCCACGCCCGGGGCGAACACCACCGAACTCCCCAGAGCCGCCGACGGCGGTTCCGTGGAAGCAGGGGAGGCAGGGGAGGCCGGATCGGCCGGGGACACCGGGCCGGCGGCCGGGCCCGCCGGTTTCACGTCCTCCTCCGGCAGGAGGAGGTTCTCGATCGGCCGGAACGGTCTCGCGCCCGGCGGGTCCGCGGGCTCCTGGCCGTAGCCGGCCACGATCGCCGCCCACGCCGCTTCCTCGTCCAGCGGGGGGACACCCCCGGAGGACTCCTCGTGCTCAGCCACCGCTGGCCGCCCCCTCCCTGCCCAAGCTCTCCGACAGCCGTCCGACGAACGCGTAGCTGTCCGCGAAGATCCGCTCCGCGTCATGGTCCAACGTCGCGACGTGGTAACTCTGTTCCAGCAGCGTCTCGGTGACGTCCGTCGAGGACACCCGCGCCAGGATCCGTGTCGAGTCCGTCGGCCGCACCACATGGTCCTGCGGGCTGTGCAGGAGCAGCAGCGGCTGTGTCACCTGCGGCAGTTCGGTGTCCAGCATCTGCAGGAACTTCCGCAGCGAGTGCGCGGCCCGCGTCGGGACCCGGTCGTAGCCGACCTCTTCCGCGCCCGGCTTGGCGATGTCGCTCGCGATGCCCGGGGTCGACCGGATGAAGTGCTTGACCACCGGCAGGGCCACGGCCAGCGGGTCGTGGATCTTGTTGACCGGGTTGACGAGGACGATCCCGCTGATGCTGTCCCCGTGCTTGGCCGCCAGCCGCAGCGTCAGCGCGCCGCCCATCGACAGCCCGAAGGCGAACACCTGATCGCAGCTGTCGAGCAGCTCCCGCAGCGCGCGGTCCACCTCGGCGTACCAGTCCTGCCAGCCGGTGAGCTGCATGTCCTGCCAGCGCGTCCCGTGCCCGGGGAGCAGGGGCAGCGACACCGTCAGTCCCTGCGCGGCCAGATGGTCGGCCCAGGGCCGCATCGACTGGGGGGAACCGGTGAAGCCGTGGCAGAGGAGGACGCCGACCCTTCCGCCCTCGTGGCGGAACGGCTCGGCTCCAGGGAGGACGGGCACCAGGGTCTCCTTCGAGGGGGCGTGGGGTGCGTAGCGCTGTGTGACTTCACCGTACGCGACGGGGGTGACACCGACCAGGGTCGTCGGACCGCTCCGGGCGCAGCCACGGGATAAGGTCTGTTCGACAGACACAGGAAGGCTTTCGAGTTGATCTACGGCGCAATGAAGTTCTCGATCGGCGGTTCTCTGAAGCTCGCCTTCAGGCCGTGGGTGGAGGGCCTCGAGAACATTCCCGCAGAGGGGCCGGCGATCCTCGCGAGCAACCACCTGTCCTTCTCCGACTCCTTCTTCCTCCCGGCCGTGCTGGACCGGAAGGTCACCTTCATCGCGAAGGCGGAGTACTTCACCTCCCCGGGCGTCAAGGGCAAGCTGACGGCCGCCTTCTTCAAGGGCGTCGGCCAGCTCCCGGTGGACCGTTCGGGTGCGCGCGGGGCCGGCGAGGCCGCGATCAAGAGCGGCATCGACGTCATCGAGCGCGGAGAGCTGTTCGGTATTTACCCCGAGGGGACGCGTTCACCCGACGGCCGGCTGTATCGCGGTAAGCCCGGCGGTCTGGCCCGGGTGGCGCTGGCCACCGGTGCGCCCGTGATCCCCGTCGCGATGATCGACACGGAGAAGATCCAGCCGCCCGGCAAGGTCATGCCCAAGCTGATGCGCCCGGGCATCCGGATCGGCAAGCCGCTGGACTTCAGCCGCTACCAGGGCATGGACGGGGACCGCTTCATCCTCCGCTCGGTGACCGACGAGGTCATGTACGAGATCATGAAGCTCTCCGGCCAGGAGTACGTCGACATCTACGCGACGGCCGCCAAGCGCCAGATCGCCGACGCGGAGAAGGCCGCCGCCAAGAGCGAGAAGGCCGAGAAGGCCGAGCACACCGAGAAGGCCGAGAAGGCCGACGGCGCCGAGAGCAGCGCGCAGGCCGACCCGGCCGCCGCGGACAGCGACAAGTAGCAGCACACGGGCGGGACCGCCCGTACGGGGTGGGGGAGATGGCGAAGCGCGAGCGCGTCGTACGCATGTCGGTCGAGCAGCCGCTGTGGCGTGCCCTGACGGCCTACCGGCTGCTCACCATGGTCTACGCGGCCCTGCTGTTCGCCTCCGCCTACAACAAGTTCGACCGCCCCTGGATCGCGGCCTCCTACCTCGCCTTCCTGGCGGGCTGGACCCTGGTCACGCTCCCCAAGGTGGCCAACGCCGCCAGTTGCACCAAGCGGTTCCTGTGCGCCGACCTCACCGTCGCCTGCGTCGGGATCCTGCTCACCCCGCTCGCCGACAGCCACGAACGGGTCACGGGCGGCGGCCCCACGATCCCCTCCATATGGACCGCGGGCGCGGTCCTCGCCTTCGCCATCAAGGGCGGCTGGCGGTGGGCCTGTTTCGCCTCCAGCTTCGTCGCCGCCGCCAACCTCGTGCAGCGCGGCGAGCCCACCCGGGACACCCTGCACAACGTGCTGCTGGTCTGGGTGGCCTCCATCGCCATCGGCTACGTCGTCGAAGTCGCCCGGGCCAGTGAGGCCACCCTCGCGCGCGCCCTGGAGATCGAGGCGGCCACCCGCGAGCGCGAACGGCTCGCCCGCGACATCCACGACGGGGTCCTCCAGGTCCTCGCCATGGTCCAGCGGCGCGGTACCGAACTGGGCGGGGAAGCCGCCGAGCTGGGCCGGATGGCGGGGGAGCAGGAGGTCGCGCTGCGCACCCTGGTCTCCAGCGGGCTGGCGCGCCCCTCGCGGATCTCCCGCGACGAGGCGCTCGGCGCGATCGTGGCCGCCTTCGAGGTGGAGGACCCCGGCGAGGAGGAGGGCGAGCTCGATCTGCGGGCCCTCCTCGCCCCGCACGCCGGCTCGCGGGTGAGCTTCGCCGAACCGGGCACCCCGGTGCCGCTGCCGGTGCCCGCCGCGAGGGAGCTGGCCGCGGCGGTCGGGGCCGCCCTCGACAACGTGCGCAAGCACGCGGGCGAGGGGGCCAGCGCCTGGATCCTGGTCGAGGACTGGGGGAACGAGGTGATCGTGACCGTCCGCGACGACGGTCCGGGCATCCCGGCCGGCCGGCTCGACCAGGCCGAGGGCGAGGGCCGGATGGGAGTGGCCCTGTCCATCCGGGGCCGGCTCCGCGACCTCGGCGGCAGCGCCGAGCTGGTGTCCGTCCCGGGGCAGGGCACCGAAGTGGAACTGAAAGTACCGAGGGGGAGCACCAAGTGAACGAGTCGAGCGGGTCGAACGGGTCGAACGGTCAGAGCAACGACCTGGGCGGCATCAAGGTCATGGTCGTGGACGACCACCCGATGTGGCGGGACGCGGTCGCCCGCGACCTGGCCGCCGCCGGTTTCGATCTGGTGGCCACCGCCGGCGACGGACCCGAGGCCGTCCGCCGGGCCCGCGCCGCGGCCCCGCACGTCCTGGTCCTCGACCTCAACCTCCCCGGCATGCCCGGGGTCCAGGTCTGCAAGGAACTGGTCGGCGCCAATCCGGCCCTGCGGGTCCTCGTGCTCTCCGCGAGCGGCGAGCACGCCGACGTCCTCGAAGCGGTGAAGTCCGGCGCGACCGGCTACCTGCTGAAGTCCGCGGGCGCCCAGGAGCTCATCGACGCCGTGCGCCGCACGGCGGCCGGCGACCCCGTCTTCACCCCGGGCCTGGCCGGCCTGGTCCTGGGCGAGTACCGGCGCCTCGCCACCGACCCGGCGCCCGCCGCCTCCGACGAGCCGAAGGCCCCGCAGCTCACCGACCGGGAGACCGAGGTGCTGCGGCTGGTGGCCAAGGGACTCTCGTACAAGCAGATCGCGGAGCGCCTGGTCATCTCCCACCGCACCGTGCAGAACCACGTGCAGAACACCCTGGGCAAGCTCCAGTTGCACAACCGGGTGGAGCTCGTCCGGTACGCGATAGAGCGGGGCCTCGACGACGCGTAGGGCGCGCACGGGGGTGCCCGCGCGCCGGAGCCACCCCTCGTACGAGTGAACGGGCGGATGCAACGCCCCGCAATTCCCCCGGAATTGACCCTTCCCGGCATCTTGCTGTGACCTGAGTCACCACTAGCGTGACCGTCATGCGGGCCCCGCGGCCTCAGCGGGCCCTGTGGCGAAGGGAAATTCCATGAAGGTCGGAGTGCTGACGGGCGGCGGCGACTGCCCCGGGCTCAACGCGGTGATCCGCAGTGTCGTGCGCAAGGGCGTCCAGGAGTACGACTACGAGTTCATCGGTTTCAAGGACGGCTGGCGCGGGACCGTCGAAGGGCGCACCGTCCCGCTCGACATCCCCGCGGTCCGCGGGATCCTGCCGCGGGGCGGAACCATCCTCGGCTCCTCGCGCACCAACCCGTTCAAGCTGGACGACGGGGTCCGCCTGATCAAGGAGAACCTCGCGAAGTACGAGGTCGACGCCCTCGTCGCGATCGGCGGCGAGGACACCCTCGGCGTGGCCGCGAAGCTCTACGAGGAGTACGGCATCCCCTGCGTCGGGGTCCCGAAGACCATCGACAACGACCTGTCGGCCACCGACTACACCTTCGGCTTCGACACCGCCGTCGGGATCGCCACCGAAGCCATCGACCGGCTGCACACCACCGCCGAATCCCACATGCGGGTGCTCGTCGTCGAGGTGATGGGCCGGCACGCCGGCTGGATCGCCCTGCACTCGGGGCTCGCGGGCGGCGCCAACGTCATCCTCATCCCGGAGCAGCGCTTCGACGTGGACCAGGTCTGCGCCTGGGTGAGCTCGCGGTTCAAGGCGAGCTACGCGCCGATCGTCTGCGTCGCCGAGGGAGCCATGCCCAAGGACGGCGACATGGTGCTGAAGGACGGGACGAAGGACTCCTTCGGGCACGTCCGGCTGTCCGGCGTCGGCGAGTGGCTGGCCAAGGAGATCGAGGCGCGGACCGGCAAGGAGGCCCGTACGACCGTACTCGGACACATCCAGCGGGGCGGCACCCCGAGCGCGTTCGACCGGTGGCTGGCCACCCGCTTCGGGCTGCACGCGATCGACGCGGTGCGCGACGGGGACTTCGGGAAGATGGTCGCGCTGAAGGGGACGGACATCGTGCGGGTGCCGATCGCCGAGGCGACGGCGAAGCTGAAGACGGTGGACCCGGCGCTGTACAAGGAGGCCGGCGTGTTCTTCGGCTGAGCCGGGGGCGCGGGTGCGGGGCATGGGTCGTAAGGTGACAAACGACCCATGGTCCGATTCTTTGTGCAGTACGGGAGCGAACGTGGAAATCCTGGCATTCGGGGTGACGGCGGACGAGAAGCCGCTCATCGAGAAGGCATTCGCGGGGCAGCACGAGGTGCGCTGCCTGGACGTCTTCCTGAGCGAGGACACCGCCCCCATCGCCGCCGGGTACGAGATCGTCTCGTCCAGCGTCAACGCCGACCTGAGCGGGCGGGTCCTGCGGACCCTGGCGGCGGGCGGCACCAAGATGATCGCCCAGCGCTCCACCGGCTTCAACAACATCGACCTGGACGTCGCGCGGCAGCTGGGCCTCACGGTCGGCCGGGTGTCGTACTACTCCCCGTACTCGGTGGCCGAGTTCGCCTGGACCCTGGCGATGGCGGTCAACCGGCGGATCGTCCGGGCCTCCAACCGCACGCGGGACTTCGACTTCCGGCTGAACGGCCTGATGGGCCGCGACATGCGGGGCCGCACGGTGGGGGTGCTCGGCACCGGCAAGATCGGGGAGGCGTTCACCCGGATCGCCCACGGCTTCGGGATGAACCTGCTGGGCTGGGACGTGGCGCAGAATCCGGCGTGCGTGGAGCTCGGCATGAAGTACGTGGACAAGGACGAGCTGTTCGCCTCCTCGGACCTGATCAGCCTGCACGTCCCGCTGCTGGAGTCCACGCACCACATCATCGGCGCCGAGGCGCTGAAGACGATGAAGGACGACGCCATCCTGGTGAACTCCAGCCGCGGCGGCCTGGTCGACACGGACGCACTGGTCACGGAGCTCCGGTCGGGCCGCTTCGCGGGGGTGGGCCTGGACGTGTACGAGGCGGAGGCCGGACTCTTCTTCCTGGACAAGTCCCTCGTGGTCGTCGAGGACGACACCCTGGCGCGGCTGATCACCTTCCCGAACGTGGTCGTCACCTCCCACCAGGCGTACTACACCCACGACGCGGTGGGCCAGATCATCGACACCACGGTCGCCAACGTCGCGGACTACCTGGCGGGCCGCCGCTCGGAGAACACGCTCGTTCCTTCCTGACGCGCCGCTCGCACCACTCGGCCCTGGCGGGCCTCCTGGGCTTCGCACCGCTGCCCGTTCCCCGGGCTCTGCCCGGACCCGGTCCTCAAACGCCGGACGGGCTGGATACATCCAGCCTCGCCGGCGTTTGAGGCGCGGGGTCTGGGGCGGAGCCCCAGGGAACGGTGGAAGGGTGGGTCGGGGACGGCCCCGCGCAGCGGTGTGCCCGGGCGGACCGAGGCGGGGCTACGCCGGGGCCGGGGCCCGGACGGCGGCGACGAGATCGCGGACCAGCTCCGCGCCCCGCAGGGTCAGCACCGACTCCGGGTGGAACTGGACCCCCGCGAAGCCGCCCGTGAGGGAGCGGAGCGCGTGGACCTCACCCGTGACCGGATCACGGGACACCTCGATGCCCCGCAGGGCCAGGGACCGCTCCCGCTCCGCGGAGCAGTGCGCCGCGTACGTGTTGTAGAAGCCGACGACCTCCTCCGCCCCGAACAGCGGGATCCGCGTCTGCGCCCCCTGCGCCGGCTCCGCCTTGCGGACGAGCGGGAGCCCCAGCTCGGCGGCGAGCAGCTGGTGGCTGAGGCAGACCCCGAGGAGCCCGCCACGGTGCGAGGTCAGGAGCTCCGCCGTCAGCTCGCGCATCGCGCGGACCTTCGGGTCGCCGAAGTCCCCGGGGTCGCCCGGGCCGGGGCCGAGCACGATCGGCCCGTCCCAGGCCAGGGCGGCGGCCCGCAGCCCCGGGTCGTCGTAGCGGCGTACGGTCACCTCCAGCCCGGCCACCCGCAGCACGTGCCCGAGCATCGAGGTGAAGGTGTCCTCCCCGTCCACCACCAGCGCGTGCCCCGTCACCCGCGCCGGCCGCTCCTGCATCCGCAGCCAGAACGGAGCCAGGTCCTCCCGGCGTGCGGCCAGGGCCGCCTGGACCCGGGGGTCGTCGGCCAGCCGGGCCCCCGCGAAGGAGGGCCGCACCGCAGCCGGGCGGACGCCCAGCGCGGCCAGCACCCCGGCGGCCTTGGCGTGCGTCTCCGCCACCTCGCCCGCCGGGTCGGAGTGCCGTACGAGGGTGGCCCCGACGGGCACCCGCAGCGCGCCGTCGGGTGCGATGTCCGCGGTCCGGATGAGGATGGGGGAGTCCAGGGTCTGCGCGCCCGAGGCGTCCACGCCCAGCAGGGCCAGCGCGCCCGCGTAGTAGCCGCGGCCGCCCGTCTCGTAGCGTTCGATGACCCGGCAGGCGTTCTGCACCGGCGAGCCGGTCACCGTCGCCGCGAACATCGTCTCCTTCAGCACCTCCCGCACGTCCAGCGAGGACCGGCCGCGCAGCTCGTACTCGGTGTGCGCGAGGTGCGCCATCTCCTTGAGCCGCGGACCGACGACCACCCCGCCCATGTCCCCGACCGTGCACATCATCTTGAGCTCCTCGTCCACCACCATGGACAGCTCCTCGGTTTCCTTGCGGTCCCCGAGGAAGGTGAGGAGGGAGTCGACGGTCGGCCCGCCGGCCGGATGGCGGTACGTACCGCTGATCGGGTTCATCACGACCGTGCCGCCGGTCATCCGTACGTGTACCTCGGGGCTGGCCCCGACGAGGGTGCGGTCCCCGGTGTGGACCACGTACGTCCAGTACGCGCCCCGCTCGCCCTCCAGCAGCCGCCGGAACAGTGCGAGGGCGTCGGCGCGGCCGAAGCCCTCGATCCGGCCCTCGTAGGTGCGCCGGATGACGAAGTTCGCGCCCTCGCCCCGGCCGATCTCGTCCTCGATGACCCGTCGGACGGTGTCCGCGTACTCCTCGTCGGGGACGTCGAAGCCGCCGCCGTCGACGCGTACCTCGTGGGCCGGCAGGGCGGCCAGCGCCTCGGCGAGCGGGATCTCGTACGTCTCCTCGGCGACCAGCACGCTCAGCGGGGTGCCGTCGTCGCGCACGTCGAACCCGCGCTCCCGGATCTGGCGGAAGGGGACGAGCGCCAGGGCGGGTCGCTCGCCGACGGGCAGGTCGGCCAGCTGCCCGGCCTCGTGGACCGGGCCGATCAGCAGCTCGACGGTGTCGTGGTCGCGGCCGGGCGTACGGCGGCGCAGGAGCGCGAAGGGCGGGCAGGTGTCGTCGAGCAGGCGGCTCAGGAGCGGGTGCGGGTGCGCGTGCATGGAGTGGGCGTCCTATCCGGTTTCGGCGGGTGGGACGGCCCGGTGTTTCCAGTGGAAACGCGGAAGGCCGCCCCTCGGGGCGGCCTTCGTATCGCTCGTGTCTTCAGGTACGCGCGAGAAGTGGGCCGCCGGGAGCGGGCCACCACCAGTTCTGGTTCGAGTGCGCGTACATGCTCCGAACCCTAGCCCACGGGTCCTGCGAAGGGAGGTAAACGGGTGAGTAACACAGTGAGAGACATCCGTCTCACGTAGTGGTCCTCGACCGGGACGTGGGGTGTGACGCCGTAATGTGTGTGGGGTGACCGTGAACGCTGAAACCCAAGCCCCCGCCTCCAAGGCGACCTGGCGAGACCTTCCCGCGGCGCAGCAGCCTTCGTACCCCGATGCCGAGGCCCTGCGCGCTGTCGTCGCGGACCTCGAGTCGTATCCTCCCCTCGTTTTCGCGGGCGAATGCGACCAGCTGCGCGCCCGCCTGGGAGCCGTCGCCAAGGGCGAGGCGTTCCTGCTGCAGGGTGGCGACTGCGCCGAGGCCTTCGATGCCGTCTCCGCCGACCACATCCGCGCCAAGCTGAAGACGCTGCTCCAGATGAGCGCCGTCCTGACGTACGCGGCCTCCGTGCCGGTCGTCAAGGTCGGCCGCATCGCCGGCCAGTACTCCAAGCCGCGCTCCAAGGACACCGAGACCCGCGACGGCATCACCCTGCCGACCTACCGCGGCGACTCCGTGAACGGCTTCGCCTTCACGGAGAAGTCCCGCGTTCCGGACCCCGAGCGCCTCAAGCGCATGTACCACGCGTCGGCCTCCACGCTGAACCTGGTGCGCGCCTTCACCACCGGCGGCTACGCCGACCTGCGCCAGGTGCACGCCTGGAACCAGGACTTCGTCAAGAACTCCCCGTCCGGGCAGCGCTACGAGCAGCTCGCGCGGGAGATCGACAACGCCCTGAACTTCATGAAGGCGTGCGGCACCGACCCGGCCGAGTTCAAGGCCGTCGAGTTCTACGCCTCCCACGAGGCGCTGCTCCTCGACTACGAGGGCGCCCTCACCCGTACGGACTCGCGCACGGGCCGGCTGTACGACACCTCGGGCCACATGGTCTGGATCGGTGAGCGCACCCGCCAGCTCGACCACGCGCACATCGAGTTCTGCTCGCAGATCGCCAACCCGATCGGCATCAAGCTCGGCCCCACCACCACGGTGGACGAGGCGCTCACCTACATCGACCGCCTCGACCCCGAGCGCGAGCCGGGCCGCCTGACCTTCGTCGTCCGCATGGGCGCCGACAAGGTCCGCGACAAGCTCCCCGAGCTCGTCGAGAAGGTCACCGCCTCCGGCGCGACCGTCGCCTGGGTCACCGACCCGATGCACGGCAACACCTTCGAGGCGGCCTCCGGCCACAAGACGCGCCGTTTCGACGACGTGCTCGACGAGGTCAAGGGCTTCTTCGAGGTCCACAAGGGCCTCGGCACGCACCCGGGCGGCATCCACGTCGAGCTCACCGGTGACGACGTCACCGAGTGCGTGGGCGGCGGCGACGAGATCTTCGTCGACGACCTGCACCAGCGCTACGAGACGGCCTGCGACCCGCGCCTCAACCGCAGCCAGTCCCTTGACCTGGCGTTCCTCGTCGCCGAGATGTACCGCGACCAGTAGGCGCCAGCGCAGTGTGAGCACCGCATGACGATGGGGCGCGGATCGAATGTGATCCGCGCCCCATCGTCGTACCCGGGTCTTTTAGGGAACCCTAAGTTTGGGTAGGGTTAGGTAAGCCTCACCGAATAGGGGATGGCTGGCCGAACCGTTCCTGTCAGGGAGGTGAACCGCGTGTACGTCTGCTCTTGTTTCGGGATCACCGACAAGCAGGTCAAGGACCACGCGGCCGCCGGGGCCTGCACCCCCCGCCAGATCGCCTCTGTCACGAAGGCCGGCACCGACTGCGGTTCCTGCGTGCGGACCATCCAGGGCCTCCTCGGCCGCGGGGCCTGCCCGCGCCGTGAGCTGCTGGAGAAGGGCGACGCCGCCGCCGTGCTCGCGGCCGATCCGCTGGTACCGGTCGGTGCGGAGCTCGCCGAAGCAGCGTAGGAGAAGCGGCGCAGGACGGGCCGTGCGTACCCCGTAAGGACTAGCTCGGCTGCTCGATGAGCTGCGCGATGTAGAGCGCCTCGCCGATGGACTCGATGAGCTCCAGCTGGGTGTCGAGGTAGTCGATGTGGTGCTCCTCGTCCTCCAGGATCTCCTCGAAGAGCCGCGCCGAGGTGACGTCACCCTTGCCGCGCATGACCTCGATGCCGCGCTTCAGGCGGTCGATCGCCTCGACCTCGACCTGGCGGTCGGCCTGGAACATCTCCGTCAGCGTCTGGCCCACGCGGACGTGGAAGAGGCGCTGGTAGTTCGGCAGACCGTCGAGCATCAGGATGCGCTCGGTGATCTTGTCCGCGTGCTTCATCTCATCGATGGACTCTTCACGCGTGTACTTGGCGAGCTTCGTCCAGCCCTTGTTGTCCTGGATCCGGTAGTGGAGCCAGTACTGGTTGATGGCCGTAAGTTCGCCGGTCAGCTGCTCGTTGAGAAACTCGAGGACCTCGGGGTCGCCCTGCATCGCAGAGGCTCCTTCCAAGCAATGTCAGCAATGTGACGGGGCAGGTGCGCGCATCCTTGCACCGCCGCAGGAGGCCGTCCAGTAAGTGCCTCCTTAGTGGGAGTTACCGTGACTTGCCCGAATCCGGGCGAAGCTGGTCACGACCACCCCGCCAAGTCTGTCACCATGGATGCATGGGTCAGCCGGAAAGCCGGGAATCTCCGGGATCAGAGCAACTGGAGCTTCCCCCGGGGCAGCGGTTGCAGCGAGGCTGGCCGGTCACCCACTACGGACCGGTACCCAAGTTCAAGCCCGAGCGCTGGGAGTTCCGCGTCTTCGGCGCGACGGCCGACGGCGAGAAGCACTGCTGGAACCACGAGGAGTTCGCGGCCCTGCCGTTCGAGTCCGTCGAGGCAGACCTGCACTGCGTGACGAAGTTCAGCATGACCGGTGCCGAATGGGGCGGCGTGCTCGCCCGCACGCTCCTCTCCCTCGCACCGCCGTCCCCGCAGGTCACACACGTGATGGTGTGGGCCGAGTACGGCTTCAGCTCCAACCTGCGCCTGGAGGACTTCGCCTCGGAGCGGACCGTCTTCGCCACGCACCAGGGCGGTGAACTGCTCACCGCCGAGCACGGTTTCCCGCTCCGGCTGGTCGTGCCCCACCTCTACGCGTGGAAGGGCCCCAAGTGGGTCCGCGGCATCGAGTACATGACCGCCGACCGCCGAGGCTTCTGGGAGGAGCGCGGCTACCACAACATCGGCGACCCCTGGCGCGAGCAGCGCTACTCGTACCAGGAGGAGCCGGGGGACGGCCCCGAGCTGTAGCTCGTGGTGCCGTAGTCCATCGTTGCCGTAGCTCATCGGTTCGGTGGCTCAATGGTGGTACGCGTGGACCACCGCGTGACCCTTTCCGCGGCCGATCATCCACTTGTTGACGGGCGTCGTGACGACGAAGGCCACCGCGAACGCGATCCCGAGCGTCGTCCAGAACAGCAGGTCCGACAGCATCGCGTCCATGGCTCCGGGCCAGAGCAGGATCACCCCGTTGTCGATCAGTTCCATGACGGCGATCGACAGGGTGTCCGCCGCCAAAGCCACCCGGATGGCCGTACGGAGGTCCAGGCCGGCGGCGCGGACCCCGCGCAGGGTGAGCGCGTAGCCGAAGAAGAAGGCCAGGGCGATCGCGAGGACCATCGTCGGGGCGTTTCCCCAGCCGAGCGCCGTGCCGATGACCATGCCGAGCACCTCGCCGATGGCGCATCCGGTGAGGCAGTGGAGCGTGGCCTGCGCGGCGGCGGCCCAGGTGACCTTTCCGCCGGCGGTGCCGTGGCCGTGGTGCTCGTGCCCGGCGTGACCTTGGTGCTGCTCGTGCGCGTGTTCCATGACAACCCCCTGGCGAGGAACCCTGGCGAGGAACGCCGGATAGCGGCTCTGTCGGTCGGTATGACAGAACCGTATACCCCCCTGGGGTATTCCTCAACAGGTCAGCGGAGCTCGCGCAGCTCCTTCAGCAGCGCCACGTCCGCCGCGTGCCCCTCCTTGCCGCCCGGCGTCTCGGTGATCAGGGGGACGCCCTCCATCGCCGGATGCGTGAACAGTTCCGCGAAGGCGTCCCGGCCGATGTGGCCCTGCCCGATGTTCGCGTGCCGGTCCTTGTGGGCGCCCACGCCCTCCTTGGAGTCGTTGGCGTGCACCAGCTTCAGCCGGCCCTCGCCCACCGTGTCCACCAGCAGGTCCAGCGTCTGCTTCGTCCCGCCCGGCTCCGCCAGATCGTGCCCGGCCGCGAAGATGTGGCAGGTGTCGAGGCAGATCCCGAGCATCGGATGCCGGTCGAGGGCGTCGAAGTACGGGCCGAACTCCTCGGCGGTCGAGCACAGCGAGGAACCCTGCCCGGCCGTGGACTCCAGCAGCAGGAAGGGGTCCTCGTCATGGGTCAGCTCGTCCAGCAGCGGCAGCATGTGCTCCCTGACCTGCGCGTACGCCGCCTCGCGCGGCCGGCCCCCGGTCGCCGAGCCGGTGTGCACGACCACCCCGAGCGCGCCGATCGCCCGGGCCCGGCGCAGCGAGTGCCGCAGCGATTCCACGGACTTCTCGACGGTGGCCTCGGTGTGCGAGCCGAAGTTGATCAGGTACGGCGCGTGGACGTACGCCGGGATCCCCTCGGCCGCGCAGGCCTCGCGGAACAGCTCGTCCTGCGCCGGATTGCCGACCGGGGTGGCCCAGCCGCGCGGATTGGCGACGAAGACCTGGACGGCCTCGGCGCCCATCTCGCGGGCGTAGGCCAGCCCGACCGAGGCGAGCCCGCCCGCGACGGGCACGTGCCCGCCGACTGGATTGCGGCCCGTTGAATTGGTGTTCATGGCGTGCTGTTACAGCCCCTTGGTCCTGATGGTGATGGTGCTGCCCTCGGCGGCGTTCTGGCCCGCGGGGACCGACTGGGAGTCGACGGTGTTGCTGAAGGAGAGGAAGGGCTTGTCGACCTTGACCTTGAAGCCCAGTCCCTCCAGGGTCGCGCGGGCCGCGTCGGCCTCCTGCCCGGTGACGTCCGGGACGGGGATCTGACGGGGGCCCTTGGACACGGTGAGGGTGACGGTGTCACCCGCGGCGGCCTGGCTGCCGGCGCCGATCGACTGGTTGGCGACCGTACCGGCGGGGGAGGGGGAGTTCACCTGCTCCGGGGCCGTCTCCACCTTCAGGCCGAGGCCCTCCAGGGTGGAACGGGCCTGGTCCAGGGGGGTACCCGTCACGCGCGGGACCGGCACCGGGCGGCCCTTGCTGACCACCATCGCGACCAGGGTGTCGAGCGACCGCTTCTGGCCGCCCGCCGGGTCGGTACTGATCACCGAGCCCTGCGCGACGTCCTGACTGAAGGCCTGCGTGACGGCCCCCGGCGTCAGGCCGACCGAGGTCAGTTCGGCCTTCGCGGCCTCCAGGGGCTTGCCCTTGAGGTCCGGAACGACGACGACCTCGGGTCCGCGCGAGATGGTGAGTGTCACCGCGCCGTTGCCGCGGATGCGCTTGCCGCCGGAGGGGTCGGTGTTCATCACGGTCCCCTTGTCGAAGGCCGCGCTGAACTTCCGGTCGACCCGCTTCACCCCGAGCCCGGCCGCCGACAGCTGTGACTTGGCCTCCGCCTCGGTCTTGCCGAGCAGGTTCGGGACCTTGGTGAACTGGCCGGAGCTGATGTACCAGACCCCGGTACCGAGGCCGAGGAAGAGCAGGACGCCGAGTACGACGAGCAGCGCGCCGGGCCGCCGGATCCGCGAGGCGGCCGACGTCGGCGCCGGGGGCAGCGGCGGAGCGGAGAGCCGGGAGGTGTGGGAGACGGGCTCGGCGTGCGAGGCGTGTGCGGGATGCGCGGTGTGCGCGGCATGCGACGCGGGCACGGCATGCGAGGCGTGCGCGGCCTGGGTGGTCACCGGGCGCGGGATCACGCTGGTCCGGTCCTCGGCGGCGGTCCGCTCGGCGGCCCGGGCCTGCGGCGGTACGGCGTCCAGCTCGGAGTCGCTGAGCTGGACGCGGGCCTCTATGGCCAGCCCGAGGAGGGCGGCCGCGTCGTAGGGACGCAGGTCGGGATGGCGGGCCGTGGCCTGGGCGACGAGCTCGTCGAGCGCGACGGGCAGCCCGGGGACGGCGGCCGACGGCGGCGGAACGTCCTCGTTGAGGTGCTGGTAGATCACCTGGGCCGGATTGGACCCGGTGTGCGGCTTGGAGCCGGTGAGCATCTCGTAGAACACGACCCCGGAGGCGTAGACGTCCACGCGGGTGTCGGTGACGCCGTTCTCGATCTGCTCGGGGGCGAGGTAGGAGACGGTGCCGAGGACGGACCCGGTGGTGTTGGTCACGGAGTCCACGGACCGCACCAGCCCGAAGTCGGCCACCTTGACCCGGCCGTCGTCGCCGATCAGCACGTTCTCGGGCTTCATGTCCCGGTGCACGAAACCGGCACGGTGCGCGGCGCCGAGGGCGGCGAGCACCGGTTCGAGGATGTCGAGGGCCGCGCGGGGCTGGAGCGCGCCCCGCTCGCGGAGCACGTCGCGCAGGGTGCAGCCGGACACGTACTCCATGGCGAGGTACGTGTACGGGCCGTGCGTCCCCTGGTCGAAGACGGCCACCACGTTGGGATGGGCCAGCCGGGCCACGGACTTCGCCTCACGGATGAACCGGTCGACGAAGCCGGGGTCGGCGGCGAGGGCCGGGTGCATCACCTTGAGGGCGAGAATCCGGTCCAGGCGGGTGTCGACGGCCCGGTAGACCGTGGCCATGCCGCCGGCCGCGATACGGGCGTCCACGCGGTAGCGGCCGTCGAGCGTCTGCCCGACGAGCGGGTCATCCAGGGTCGTATCCACCCGCCGATTCTACGAGGGCCGGATGGCCCCCCGTCCCGGCCGCCTGGGGGTTGCAGCGCAGCTGTGACGTGGGCGGGTACGGAGCCTGACGGGCGCGGGACCCTCACCCCCGCGGGCCGCACCCGGTCCCGCTTCTCCCACCGGTGCCCTCGACGAAGGAGCGGGACCGGGGGAGGACGGGACCGGGCCCGGCCGGGAGCGGCGAAGGCTTTGGGGTTTCCCGTCAGCCTCATCGTCCTTCCGCGTCGGGCCGGCCTGTCAAGGGCGCTCACTGCGTTCGCGTCGCTCCGCGACGGCCTTCGGCCGCCCTTGACAGACCGACCCGCCACGGAAAAACGAAGGCAGCCGGAAAACCCCAAAAGAACGGCCTGGCCAGAGGGACATGAACGGCCATGCCGCACAGCCCATCCCCGCTCCGGGGGACCGGCCCCGGGCCCGGGCGACCACGAAGACCTCAAGGTCGACCACGGGCGCATCAGATCGCTACACGCACCCCATGGCCAAGCGTCTGCCGGCCGTCCGAAGCCGACCTCTCAAACACCCACCCAAGCCCTCTAGGCGTCGAAGTCGTACTCCAGGACGTAGGAGGCGGAGTCCAGAGTCATCTCATTGAACTCAACGGCCCGTCCACCTTCGGCGAACGCGGTGCGGGCGATCTGGATGACAGGTGTGCCCACCGAGAGCGAAAGGCGTTCGGCCTCGTCGGCGGAAGGCATCCGGGAGCGAATCTCCTCACGGAAGTGGACCGGCTCGTGCCCCAGCTCGCCCAGCCTCGCGTACGTCCCACCAGGGCCGGTATCGGCTTGCGTGATGAGTGAGTTGGCGACGACGTCCGACGGTAGGTACGAGGTCGCGAGGAGCACCGGCTTTCCGTCAAGCACGAAGCGGCGGCTGCGCACCCAGACCCGGGACCCTGCGGAAACGCCGAGGGCGTCGGCGATGCGGATCGCGACCTCTTCCTCGCGCACCTCGATCTGGTCGACGACGAGGTCCCGGTCTTCGGTATCCGCGGACCAGATGGAACGGCCTGAGCCCCACTGCTCCTGTGCCAGGCGCTGGATCCCGCGTCGCCTCAGCGGTCTGAACGCCCGGACAAAGACACCGGCGCCTTTCCGCGCTTCCACGAGGCCTTCGTTCTGGAGCACGCCGAGGGCCTGTCGCGCGGTCATCCGGGCGACGCCGTAGGTGGCCATGAGCTCGTTCTCACCTGGCAGGCGGTCGCCCGGGCCGTGCTCACCCGACTGGATGGCCGTCCTCAGCGCATCAGCGATCCGCTGGTACTTCGGCTGGCGGGAGCCGTCTTGGCTGGTCATCGAACGATCACTCCTTCTCCTCTCTAGACACCCTAGGGCTAGAGGTAGGCCACTGCGCGTACCGAACGCGGGGATCCATAGGGGTCACATCTCTAGAGATGTGTTGACAAGCCGCCCTGCGTCGGATGCAGTTGAGAGGTCTCTAGAGATGTCGTCTCTGAAGCGACCTCAAGACCGAGGAGTGATCTGAATGCTGCAGATTCCTGTGGAGAGGGCCGACTCCGAGCCCGGCACCGGCACCGCCACCAAAGAGGACAGCTCCAACGCGGATCTGCTCGATCGTGCGCTGGTCGGCTGGGAGCTCTTCCTCAGCAGCTTCGAGGGGGTCTCGGATGAATGAGCGCTACGAGTACGTTCCTCATCGACTTCTTCGCCACCTCGTTCGCGACATCGCATCCGGCGTCGAGGGGGAGTTGATGGCCGTGATCAACGAGAACGTCTCGGACTCCGACGCCCGAGCGCGCTGGATGAAGTTGGCCTATATCCGCGACGCGTCCGGCCGCGAGTTCACCACCTCGATCCAGAACGTCGAAAGCGTCAGCCGGGCGACGTGATCCGCATCCCCCCAGACGTGATGCACCAGCGCAACACCCTCGGGCTTGGGTAGGTGTTTGAGGCGTTGGCTTCGGACGGCCGGCAGACGCTTGGCTATGGGGTGCGTGTAGCGATCTGATGCGCCCGTGGTCGGCCGGGCCCGAGGCCGGTTCCCCGGAGCGGGGCTGCTCATGACCGGTATGACCGTTCATGTCTCTCTGGCGAGGCCGTTCTTTTGGGGTTTTCCGGCTGCCTTCGTTTTTCCGTGGCGGGTCGGTCTGTCAAGGGCGGCCGAAGGCCGTCGCGAAGCGACGCGAACGCAGTGAGCGCCCTTGACAGGCCGGCCCGACGCGGAAGGACGATGAGGCTGACGGGAAACCCCAAAGCCTTCGCCGCTCCCGGCCGGGCCCGGTCCCGCCCTCCCCCGGTCCTGACCGGCTGGGCGGTCTGGTCCCGCCCCGGCGCCGGAGGGGGCGGGTGGGCAGCCACCGGATCCGGGTGTGGGCCCGCGGGGGCGAGGGCCCCGCCCCCGCAGTGAACCCGTACGCCGTCGGGCCCCGCTCGCGCAGGGCCCCGTACACCCGACCCCTCAGAACGCCGGGCGTTCCGGGTCCAGGGTGGCTCGGCCTTGGTGGGGGGAGGAGGGCTCTGCGAAGCGGCGTTGGGGGATGCGGCCTGCGCGGTGGGCCAGGCGGCCTGCCGAGACCGCGTCGCGCATGGCCGCGGCCATCAGGACGGGGAGCTGTGCGCGGGTCACCGCGGAGGCGAGCATGACGGCCGCGCAGCCCAGTTCCATGGCCAGGGCCACGTCGGAGGCGGTGCCGGCGCCCGCGTCCAGGATGACCGGGACTCCGGCCCGTTCGGTGATCAGCTCGAAGTTGTGCGGGTTGCGGATGCCCATGCCGGAGCCGATGGGGGAGCCGAGCGGCATGATCGCCGCGCAGCCCACGTCCTCCAGTTTGCGGGCGAGGACCGGGTCGTCGTTCGTGTAGGGGAGGACGGTGAAGCCCTCGTCGACCAGGGTCTCCGCCGCGTCGAGCAGTTCGACGCCGTCGGGGAGGAGGGTGCGTTCGTCCGCGACGACCTCCAGTTTGATCCAGTCCGTGCCGAGGGCCTCGCGGGCCAGCCGGGCCGTCAGTACGGCCTCGCCGGCCGTGAAGCAGCCCGCGGTGTTGGGGAGGACGGAGATGCCGAGGCGGTTCAGGACGGACAGGACCGAGCCCTGGACCGTCGGGTCGAGGCGCCGCATCGCGACCGTGGTGAGTTCGGTGCCGGACGCGACCAGCGCCCGTTCCAGGATGTCCAGGCTCGGGGCTCCGCCCGTGCCCATGATCAGGCGGGAGGAGAAGGTCCGGCCGGCGAGGGTGAAGGCGTCGTCGGAGATGTCGCGCGTGTCCGCCATGGGGGTCAGCCTCCCTGGACCGCGGTGAGGACCTCGACGCGGTCGCCCTCGGTCACGGAGGTGTAGGGCCACTGGCCGCGCGGTACGACGGTTTCGTTGAGGGCGGCCGCGACCCCCTTGGTGGCTTCGGTGAGGGTGGCGATCACCGTGGCGAGCATGGTCCCGTCCGCGATCTCGCGCGGCTCGCCGTTGACGGAAATGGTCATGCGAACGACTCCTGTCGCGTGAGGGCCGACGTGAGGGTGAATCGGCGCGGGGTGAAGGGGCGGGCGATCTCCGGCAGTTCGCCGGTGGTCAGCAGGTCCGCCATCACGTCCCCGGTCAGCGGGGTCAGCAGGACCCCGTTGCGGTAGTGCCCGGTGGCCAGGTGGAGGCCGGGGAGTTCGGTCGGGCCGAGGAGGGGGGCGTTGTCCGGTGATCCGGGGCGCAGCCCCGCCCGGGTTTCCACCAGGGGGAGTTCGGTGATCCCCGGCACCAGTTCGTGGGCGTCGCGCAGGAGTTCGTAGACCCCGCCCGCCGTGACGGTGGTGTCCCAGCCGAGTTCCTCGCTGGTGGCGCCGACGACGAGTTCGCCGTTCTCGCGGGGCACGAGGTAGACGTGGCTGCCGCGCACCACGGCCCGTACGGTCCGCGACAGGAACGGCGCGTAGGACGGTGGCACCGAGAGGCGCAGCACCTGCCCCTTCACCGGCCGTACGGGGGCCACGGCCTCGGGCGGTACGCCGTCCAGCCGGCCGCTGAGCGAGCCCGCCGCCAGCACCACCTGGTCGGCGCGCAGCTCCGTACCGTCCGCGTCGTCGAGGACCGCGCCGCAGGCCCGGTCGGCGGCGGTCAGCAGCCGGGCCGCGCCGGCGCGGTGCAGGGTGACGCCGGCCCGTTCGCAGGCGGCCAGCAGGGCGGCGGCGAGGCGGCGGGGGTCGACCTGGTGGTCGCCGTCCACGCGCAGGCCGCCGCGTACGCCCGGAGCCAGCATCGGTTCCAGGCGGCGGCACTCGCGGCCGGTCAGCCACTCGGACTCCAGGCCGCAGCGGCGCTGGAGGGCGTGCAGCTCGCGCAGGTGCAGCCGGTCGTCGGCGTCGAGGGCGACGGCGAGGGTGCCGCAGGCGCGGTAGCCGATGTCCATGCCGCCGCTGGCTTCGGCGAGCTCGGCGGCGAACGCGGGGTAGCGGGCGGCGGAGGCGAGGTTGAGCCCGAGCAGGGTCTCCTCGCCGTAGTGCAGCTCGGTGACGGCGGCCAGCATGCCGGCCGCGACCTGGGCGGCGCCGCCGCCGGGGTCCGGATCGGCCAGCGCGGTGCGCAGCCCGCGCCGGGCCGCCCGCCAGGCGGTGACCAGGCCGATGATGCCGCCCCCGATGACGAGGACGTCGTGGCCGGGACTCCGGCCGTTCCGATATGAATGCATGGGCGTCCAGCCCCTCCCTTCGCCGGCATGACCCGGATCAGGTTCGTACGGTCGGAGGCCGGCCAGCCTCCCTCTCAGCCCGGTGCGCCCGGACTCCCGCGATAGGTTCGGTGCCAGAGTAACGCCGAGGCCGACGGCCGGTAAGGCTGCCTCCCCGGTGCCGGGGTGTGCCCGGCTCGCGGGAGGTTCCCGCCCGCTATTCCTGACGGACCGTCAGTTGATTAGGCTGGGCCGCGTGAGCGAGCAGACGGAACAGCAGACGCAACAGGCCGGCACCCCTCCGCGCGGAGTCGTGATCGTCGGCGCCGGCATGGCCGGGGTCCAGACAGCCGTCGCCCTGCGGGAACAGGGCTGGACCGGCCCCGTCACCCTGCTGGGGGCCGAACCCCACCAGCCCTACGACCGGCCCCCGCTGTCCAAGGCGGTGCTCCTCGGCAAGGCGGAGGACTCGGCCTTCGACGTCGACTTCGAAGAGCTCCGCATCGAGCTCCGGCTCGGCGTCGAGGTCACCGGGCTGCGCCCCGCCGACCGCGAGGTGGACACCGAGGCGGGCCCGGTCCCGTACGAGGTCCTCGCACTGGCGACCGGCGCCCTCCCGCTGACCCTGCCCGGCGCGGAGGGAGTCCCCGGGGTGCACCTGCTGCGCACCCTGGACGACGCGGCCCGGCTGCGGCCCGTCCTCGCGGCCGGCTCGGCGGTCGTCGTGGTCGGGGCCGGCTGGATCGGCGCGGAATTCGCCACCGCCGCCCGAGAGGCGGGCTGCGCGGTGACGGTCGTCGAGGCGGCCGACCGGGTGCTGGCGGGCGCGCTGCCCGCGGAGGTCGCCGAACCGATGGGGCGCTGGTACGCCCAGGCCGGCGCCGAGCTGCTGACCGGCGCGCGGGTGGCCTCCGTGGAGGCGGGCCGGGTCCTCCTCGCCGACGGGCGGGCACTGCCGGCCGGGGCGGTGGTGGTGGGCATCGGAGCCCGGCCGGCCACCGGATGGCTGGCGGGATCGGGAGTGGAGCTCGGTGCGGACGGGGCGGTGGTCGCCGACGAGCGGCTGCGCACCTCCGTGCCCGGGGTGTACGCGGTGGGGGACTGCGCCTCGTTCCCCTCGGGCCGCTACGGGTCCCGGCTGCTGGTGCACCACTGGGACAACGCCCTCCAGGGGCCGCGGGTGGTCGCCGCGGACATCGTGGCCGGGGGCTCCGGGGAGCAGGTCTACGACCCGGTGCCGTACTTCTGGTCGGAGCAGTTCGGCCGCTTCGTGCAGTACGCGGGGCACCACGGCGCCGCGGACGCGCTGGTGTGGCGCGGCTCCGCGGCGGACGACACCTGGTCGGTGTGCTGGCTGCGGGACGGGCGGCTGGTCGCGGTCCTCGCGGTGGGGCGGCCGCGTGACCTGGCGCAGGGGCGACGGCTCATCGAGTCGGGGGTCGCGGTGGACCCGGCGAAGGTTGCGGACCCGGGGGTTGCGCTGAAGTCAGCGCTGGGCTGACCCGGCGCTGACCCGGCGGGGCGCGGGTCGGGAACGGGTTCCGCCGGGGTACGGGGCCCTGGGCGCCCGGGCCCCGAGCCCCTGACCCGGCCCGGCCCGGGTCGGGCTGCGCCGGCTCCCGTTCCGGGCCCGCACCGTGCGGGTCCGGCCCCGCGGGGGAAGTCCCCTACCCGCCCTTCGCCCGTTCCCCGGGCTCCGCCCGGACCCGCTTCGGGGCTGCGCCCCGGGTCCCGTTCCTCGGGCTGCGCCCGGGCCTGCTTCGGGGCTGCGCCCCGGGTCCCGCCCCAGGGCTCTGCCCCGGACTGCGCGTCCCCGGCCCGGTTCCCCGGGTGCCCGGACCCGTTTGGGGCTTCGCCCCCGGGCCTGCGCCCGTCCCGATTCCCGGGCCTGCGCCCATCCCGAGTCCGTCCCGATGGCGGCTCGCTCCGGACCCGTCCGGCCCGTCTCCGGCCCCGGTCGCGGGGCCGCCGGGCCCCGGACGGGGTCGCTCGGGTACCGGCGGCCGCGGTGAGATGGCAGGCTTGTGCTCGTGACCGAGATTGACGCAAAGATCGATGCCCTTGTTCCCGCCTGGCTGTACCTCCCCGACATCGCGGAGATGCTCGACATCGAAGTGACCAAGGTTCGCCAGCTGGTCAAGGAAGGTCAGCTGCTCGCGGTGCGCCGCGGCGAGAACCGTTCCCTCCAGGTCCCCGCGGCCTTCATCGACGGAGACAAGATCGTCAAGGGGCTGGTCGGGCTGCTGACCGTGCTCCGCGACGACCGCTTCAACGATGCGGAGATCCTGGAGTGGCTCTTCACCGCTGACGAGACCCTGCCCGGCACCCCCGTGCAGGCGCTGAGCGAGAATCGCGGCACGGAGGTGAAGCGCCGCGCTCAGGCGCTCGCCCTCTGACCTGACTCCGCCGTACGGGCGCGGGGGGGGGGGGCCCCCCCCGGGGCCCCCCCCCCCCCGGGGTGGGCCCCCACCAAAACCCCGGGGGGCCCCAAAACCCCCCAAGCCCCCCCC
>NZ_JBHXKA010000068.1:0-18681 GCF_042722885.1 Streptomyces sp. NPDC058401 | reverse complement strand
GCGGGCGTGGTGCTCTTCGCGCGGCGGGGGGTTGTCGGGCCGGTCTTCGCCCACCCCCACCACCCTGCCCCCGCCGCGCGGGGGGGGGGGGGGGGCCCCGGCGCCGGCCCCCCCCCACCGCGTGTGTACGCACGACACATCACCCGGGGGTACCCACATGTCCGCCATCGCCGCCCAGCTGTCCGATGCCCGGCTCTACCTGTGCACGGACGCCCGCAAGCGGCAGGGCGACCTCCCCGAGTTCCTGGACGCCGTCCTCGCCGGCGGGGTGGACATCGTCCAGCTCCGCGACAAGGGCATGGAGGCGGGCGAGGAGCTGGAGCACCTCCAGGTGTTCGCCGAGGCGGCCCGCCGCCACGGCAAGCTGCTCGCCGTCAACGACCGGGCCGACGTCGCGCACGCCATCGGCTCCGACGTGCTGCACCTCGGGCAGGGCGACATCCCGGTGCCCGCCGCCCGCGCCATCCTGGGGCAGGAGGTCCTCATCGGCCGCTCCTGCCACTCCGAGGCGGAGGTCGACGCGGCCGCCGCCGAGCCCGGCGTGGACTACTTCTGCACCGGCCCCTGCTGGCCCACCCCCACCAAGCCCGGCCGGTTCGCCCCCGGCCTCGGCCTGGTCCGGCACGCGGCCTCCCTCGCCCAGGACCGGCCGTGGTTCGCCATCGGCGGGATCGACGCGGGGAACCTGGACGAGGTACTGGACGCCGGCGCCTCCCGCGTCGTGGTCGTACGGGCCCTCACCGAGGCCTCCGACCCCGGCGCCGCGGCCGCCGACCTCGCCAAGAGGGTCCGCGCCCGGCTCGGCTAGCAGGCCCCGGGGCAGTCGCGAGCGGCCGCCCCGCACCACCCCGCCGTCTCATTTCCGCGTCCAATCCGTGGACAACGCTTCGACGGACACCGGACCGCGTCTAACCTCCCCGTATGGCCCTTGGTACCTCTTCCACCTGGTCGGACCGTGCACACACGGTCCGCGACCTCATCGCGTCCGGGCGCTCGTACTCCTTCGAGTTCTGGGCCCCCAAGACGGAGAAGGGCGAGCGCAACCTCTGGAACGCGCTGCGCCGGGTCGAGGCGGTGGCCCCGAGCTTCGTCTCCGTCACCTACGGGGCCGGCGGATCCACCCGCGGCGGCACCGTCCGGGCCACCGAGCAGATCGCCGCGGACACCACCCTGACCCCGGTCGCGCACCTCACCGCCGTCGACCACTCGATCGCCGAGCTGCGCAACGTCATCGGCCAGTTCGCCGACGCGGGCATCCGCAACATGCTCGTGGTGCGCGGAGACCCGCCGGGCAACCCCATGGGCGAGTGGGTGCCGCACCCCGAGGGCGTGCACTACGCGGCCGACCTGGTCCGGCTGGTCAAGGAGTCCGGAGACTTCTGCGTCGGCGTCGCGGCCTTCCCCGAGATGCACCCGCGCTCCGCGGACTGGGACACGGACATCCGGCACTTCGTGGACAAGTGCCGCGCGGGCGCCGACTATGCGATCACCCAAATGTTCTTCGATCCGGACCACTACCTCCGGATGCGCGACAGCGTCGAGAAGGCGGGCTGCGACACCCCGATCATCCCCGAGGTCATGCCTGTTGTGAACATCAAGCAGCTCGACCGCCTCCCGCAACTCAGCAACGCAGTCTTCCCTGCGGCTGTGAAAGAGCGCATGCTCGCGGTCAAGGACGACGCGGCCGCTGTACGCTCCATTGGCATCGAGTTCGCCACGGAGTTCTGCGCGCGGCTGCTGTCCGAGGGTGTCCCGGGGCTGCACTTCATCACGCTGAACAATTCCACGGCGACGCTCGAGATCTACGAGAACTTGGGCCTGCACCAGCGGGCCTGATCGGCCGGCTCCGTTCCCCACGGGCGGGCGGCCGTACCGAGAGGGGCCCCGCATGGGAATGACGGTCCTCTACATCGCGTTCGGTTTCGTCGCGCTGTGGCTGCTTGCCGAGGTCCTGATGCAGTACAAGGCCCGGTTGCGCTGGCGCCTGCTCGCCTTCGCCGGGTTCGTCGGCGTGGTCGCCGGTGTCATGCTGCCGTCGGTGCTCGTCATCGGGGCCGGTGCCGTCGCGTTCGCGATCGGCCAGACGCTGGTGACCCTCTCCTTCCGCAAGGGCTTCGTGTCCGGCTGGTCGCTGCGCCGGGGCAAGGCCCCCGAGCCCGAGCTCCCGCAGAGCCGGCGCCGCCGGACCGCGGCCGGAGCGCGCCCGGAGCCGTCCCTGGAGGTGACGGCCCTGGAGTACGGGCCCGACCCGGCCGAGGACGAGGACTCCGACGAGGACTCCGGTGCGTTCACCACGGGCGCCGTGCGCGCCCAGGTCCAGGGGTTCCACCCCACGCAGCCGGCCGATGGGGCCGGTTCGTACGGCGCCCCCGGCGAGACCAGTGCCTTCGCCTCCCCGTTCGCCCCGTCCGCTCCCGCCGAGCAAGACGCCCACCAGTACGCGGCGTACTACGACCCGCAGACACAGGGCGGCTACGACTACACCACCGGCTATCCGGCCCCCGGCGAGCAGCAGGTCTACGCCGCCTACTCGGATCCGTACATCGGCACGGGCGGAGCCGTCGCCCCGCAGCAGCCGTACGGCTACCCGGCCCCGTACGGCGGCTACGCCCCGGACCCGTACGCCACCGGGCAGCAGGAGCAGTACTCCATGGACACCCCGCCCGGCGGGGTCTGGGTCCCGCAGCAGCGCGACGCGAACCAGCCCTACCCGGCGGAGGACCCGCAGCAGCAGCCGTACCCGTACCCGTACCAGGGCACCGGCGAGTACGAGCAGTACCGCTACTAGGGGCCCGGCCGCCTACCGCGAGCCGCGGAAGTCCGCGCCCTCCACGATCAGCCCGGCCACCAGGGCCCCCGTCATCCCGGCGTGCGCCAGTCCGCCGCCCGGGTGCGCCCAGCCGCCGGCCAGGTACAGCCCGGGTACGCCGGTGGTGTTCGCGGGGTGCAGCAGCCGGCCCCCGGCGCCGGCCAGCGCGGGCGCGGGCACCCGGCCGTCCACCGCACCCGTGGCGGCCTCGACGTCGGCCGGGGTGCGCAGCTCGTGCCACAGCAGCCGCTCCCGCAGTCCGGGCACGGCCCGGGCGGCCGTGGCGAGCAGCTCCTCCGCGACGGGTGCGGAGCCGTCGGTCACCACGGTGTGCACGGTGACCGCCTCGTGGTCCGCGTCGGGCCGCGTCGCGGGGTCGTCGGGGCGCAGCACGGTGGTGGCACCGAGCAGGGTGCGGTGCACCGCGTCGGCCGGCCGGGGGCCCCGGAGGGCGAGGAACAGGGTGTACCAGCGGGCCGCCCCCGCACTGTCGGCCGGGGTGGACGCGGGGCCGGGCGGGATCCGCAGCTGCCGGGGATCGGCGCCGCAGACCACGGCGTCGGCCGCCACCTCGGTGCCGTCGGCCAGCAGCAGCCCGGCCACCCGCTCGTCGCGGACGAGCACCTCCAGCACCCCGGCGCCGAACTCGAAGGCCACCTTCCGCTCCAGGCACCGCTCGTACACCGCGGTGGCCAGTTCCCGGACCCCGCCGCGCACGTACCAGCTGCCGAAGGTCTGCTCCATGTAGGGCAGCACCGCCGCCGAGGCGGGCGCGGTCGCCGGATCGATCCCGTACGCCCGTACGCGCGAGGTGAGCAGCCCGTCGAAGCCGTCGCCGCCGAGCTCACGGGCGGCGACCTCGGCCAGGGTCGGCGGCCGGCGGCGCAGCAGGCCGCTCCCGCGCAGCGCAGGGTACGGATCGCGGCCCAGCGCCTCCCGGTCGGGGCGCAGCGGCTCCTCCAGCAGGGGGCGGCGGGTGGCGTCCCAGGCGTCCCGGGCGCGGCCCAGGACCGCGCTCCAGCGCTCTCCGGAGCCCGTCCCGAAGACCGCTTCGACGGCGGCCGCGGCGCCGCCGTGCGAGCCGCCCGGGAAGGTGACCGTACGGCCGTCCGGGAGCACGTACCGGACGGCGGGGTCGATCTGGACCAGCTCCGCGCACTCCTCCAGGGGGCGCTTTCCGGTCTTGACGAACAGATCGCGGTAGACGGCGGGCAGGTGCACCAGCCCGGGGCCGGTGTCGAAGACGAAGCCGTCGCGGGCGTACCGGCCGACGGCTCCGCCGTAGGTCGCCCCGCGTTCGTACACCGTCACCTGATGTCCGGCCACGGAAAGCCGTGCCGCCGTCGCCATCGCGCCCATCCCGGCGCCGATCACCGCAATTCGTGCCATGCCGCTGAGCCTATCGAGCGACGCGGGCGACTTCGTCGGCGAGCCTCTTCTCCTCGCGGCGCTGGGCGCGGCGGCGCAGGTAGCGGCGGATCTTGGCCCAGAGGTAGATCAGCAGGGCGAGTCCGATGATCAGCAGGACGGCGCAGATGATCGCGGCGGCCTCGGGATTGAACATCGCGAAGGTGACGATGCCGCCGACGCCGAGGTCCTCGGCGGTGCTCATCACGACGTTGCTGAACGGCTCGGGCGAGGTGTTGATCGCCATGCGCGTGCCGGCTTTGACGAAATGGCTGGCCAGGGCGGTGGTGCCGCCGACCGCGCCGGCGGTGATGTCGGAGAGCGAGCCGCTCTGCCCGGCCAGCAGTGCGCCGACCACCGCTCCGGACAGCGGGCGGATCACGGTGTGGACGGTGTCCCAGAGGGAGTCCACGTACGGGATCTTGTCGGCGACGGCCTCGCACAGGAAGAGGACGGCCGCCGCGATCAGCACGTCGGTGCGTTGCAGGGACGCGGGGACCTCGTCGGTCAGGCCGGTCCTGCCGAAGATGCCGAGCAGGAGGACCACGGCGTATGCGTTGATCCCACTGGCCCAGCCGCTGGTGAAGACCAGGGGCAGCACACTCATCTGATCATCATGTCCCAGAAGCCCTGTTCCGGCACGGAATCAGCAGAGAAGACAGTGAGGGGAGGGCCGCCTTCCGGCGGCCGTCCCCTCACCCGAGTCTGTCAGTGGGGCCTACTGCCCCTGTTCGTCACGGCGGCGCTGCCACCGTTCCTCGATTCGGGTCATCATCGACCGACGCTGCCGGCTCTGCCCTTGGGGCGAACCGGCTGCACTACCGGAGACGGGCTGCTCACCAGGCTTGGGTGCCTTGCGCCAACCGGTGACCACGAGCACCGTACAGCCCAGCATGACGAGGAATCCCACCACGCTGATCCACAGTACGTTCGGCACGATCACACCGGTCATGAGGAGCGCGATACCCACCACAATGCCTGCGACTGCCTGGTAGACCCGTCGCCGGGTGTACGTGCGCAGTCCGCTTCCCTCAAGCGCTGTAGCGAATTTGGGATCTTCGGCGTACAGCGCTCGCTCCATCTGCTCGAGCATTCGCTGCTCGTGCTCCGAGAGCGGCACGGGAGTCCTCCTCATCCGTCGGTCGCGGGGGGTAGCGACCAGGGGTCCCCTTCAGGATAGGCGGGGAATCGCCCCCGTGATACCCGCCCTCTACGCCACGTTCTAAAAAAACACTGCCCGTAAAAAGTACCGCTTGGGGAATGCTCAGCGCCGTTTTGAACGGCCCACTGAGGGCGTTATTCCCCAGAGGTCCGCTCGGCATGCCGGGCGCTGACCCCGATCATACGGGTCACGACCCCGGTTCGGAGGGTGAGTGGCGCACCGCGTTCCCCTCTGCTCCGCAGATCAGGCGGGCTTCTCGCCGAGGACGTGCAGCTGCGTGGCGACCGCGTGGAACGCCGGGAGCTCGGCCGCGGCCTCTTCCAGGCGCAGCAGGGCCTCGACGGCGCCCGGCTCGGTGTCGACCAGAACGCCCGGGACGAGGTCGGCGAAGATCCGGACCCCGTGCACCGCGCCCACGGCCAGACCCGCCTCGGAGACCAGCGCGGAGAGCTGCTCGGCGGTGAAGCGGCGCGGCACCGGATCGCCCGCGCCCCAGCGCCCGGCCGGGTCGGTCAGGGCCGTACGGGCCTCCGTGAAGTGCCCGGCCAGGGCGCGGGCCAGGACGGCCCCGCCGAGTCCGGCGCCGAGCAGGCTGAGGATGCCGCCGGGGCGCAGGGCGGCCACCGCGTTGGCCACGCCCTCGGCCGGGTCGTCCACGTACTCCAGCACGCCGTGGCAGATCACCACGTCGTAGGAATCGCGCTCGACGACGTCGAGCAGACCCTGGGCGTCGCCCTGCACCCCGCGGACCAGATCGGCCACGCCGGCTTCGGCGACCCGGCGCTCCAGCCCGAACAGTGCGTTGGGGCTCGGGTCGACCACGGTGACCCGGTGGCCGAGGTGGGCCACCGGCACGGCGAACTTGCCGGTACCGCCACCCGTGTCCAGCACGTCCAGCACGTCCCGCCCGGTCGCCTTCACCCGGCGGTCGAGCGCCTCCTTGAGGACCTCCCACACCACGGCGGTGCGGAGGGAGGCGCGGGGGCGGGAAGTGTCCGACACGGCTGATGGCTCCTCGGCACGTTGGTGAGCGGTCGCTGCCCACCCTATGGCCTCGGGCTGCCGGGCAGGTCATCCCACGTCCGGACGCTCCGTACGCGGCAGCGGCAGGCCCTGTGCCGGGTCGGTCGCGATCACCGGGCGGAGCGAGAGCATCCGCTCCACCAGACGCAGGAACATCGCGACGGCACGCACCAGATCGTCCGCGTCCCGGCCGGTGGCCGCTCCCGCTATGCCGGCCTCCGCCCGCGCCCGGCGGGCCGCGCCGGAGGAGAAGAGCGCGCTCCACTCGGTCAGTTCGGGCGCTATCTCCGGGAGCACCTCCCACGCGCTGCGGATCCGCGGCCTGCGCCGGGGGTGCACCGGTTCGGGCCGCCCGCGCGCGGCGAGCACGGCCGCGGCGGCGCGCAGCGCGGCGAGATGGGCGGTGGCGTACCGCTCGTTGGGCCGGGTCAGCCGGGCGGCTTCGGCCAGGCCCTCGTGGGCCTTCGCGAGCAGGTCGAGGGCGGCGGGGTCGGCCGACGACTTCCGGGGGACGGGGTGGACAGGGGACGGGGACGGTGTGGCCATGACGAACCTCCTGTCGTTGCATACGCATCGCGCTGCCTGGTGCAGCTCCTACACATCGAGCAAATCGAGCCGTTCTTACGTGTCCCCATCGTGACGGCCCCCACTGACAATCGCGCTGACCTGCGGGTTTGTCCCGTCCTCCGGGATGACGGCCGGGCAACTGCCGCCCGGTGCGCAGTGGATGCCGCCGAGGATGCTAGTTTTTGAACTGACCGGTCAGTTCAAAAGAAGGGGGAGGGCGTGGACAGCCCGCACGGCGCGGCCGTCAAAGCCGAGGACTTCGGAGTCAAAGGCCCGCGCGGCTGGGTGTTCCGGGGGATCGGGATCGACGCGGCGCCCGGCTCGCTCATCGCGGTCGAAGGCCCCTCCGGCAGCGGGCGGACCTGCCTGCTCCTCGCCCTCACCGGCCGGATGAAGCCCACCGAGGGCCACGCCGAGATCGGCCGCCACCGGCTGCCGAAGAAGATGGCCGCGGTCCGCCGCATCGCCGCCCTCGGCCCGGTCCCCGGGGTCAACGACCTCGACCAGGCCCTCACCGTCGCCGAGCAACTGCGCGAGGGCGCCCTGCTCCAGCGCCGCTACGACGGCCCCGTACGCGCCCTGCTCCGCCCGCGCGGCGAGCGGCGCGCCTCCACCGCGGCCCGGATCGACGCCGCGCTGGCCGCCGCCGGACTGGACGTCGCGGCCCTGCCGAAGGGACCGCGCACCTCCGTACGGGACCTCGAACGGCTGGAATCCGTACGGCTGTCGGTGGCCATCGCGCTGCTCGGCTCACCGCGCCTGCTGGCCCTGGACGACCTGGACCTCAAGCTCTCCGACGCCGAACGCGCCGAAGCCTGGGACCTGCTGCGCTCCCTCGCCGCCCGCGGCACCACCGTCCTCGCGGTGTGCAGCGAGGCCCCGTCCGACGTGACGGTCCTGCGCACCGGCCCGGCGGCGGAACCCGCCGAGGTGCCGGCCGTGGAGCCGGACCCGGCCGCGGGATCCGGCCTGGTGCCCCGGCCCACGGACTCCAAGGTCACCTGGGGAGCCCAGGCCGCCACCCCGCACGGCTCCGCAGACTCCGAAGACTCCGAAGAGTCAGCAGACCCCGACGGCACCCACGACCCGGCCGCCGCCCACGACCCGCACGACACGAAGGGGGACGACGATGCGCTCGCCGAAGCTGGCCGCGCTTGAGCTGAAGCGGTTCGGGCGGGGGAAGCTGCCCCGGGCCGCCCTCGTCGCGCTGCTCCTGCTGCCGCTGCTCTACGGAGCCCTGTACCTGTGGTCCTTCTGGGACCCCTACAGCCGCCTCGACAAGGTGCCGGTCGCCCTCGTCAACTCCGACCGGGGCGCCACGGTCGACGGGAAGCAGATCGACGCCGGCGGCGAGATCACCCGCAAGCTGCACGACAGCAACACCTTCGACTGGCGCGAGGTCAGCGCCGAAGAGGCGGCCAAGGGGCTGGAGAACGGTACGTACTACCTCTCCCTCACCATGCCCGCCGACTTCAGCGCGAAGATCGCCTCCAGCTCCGGCGAGGACCCCGCCACCGGAGCCCTCCAGGTCCGCACCAACGACGCGAACAACTACATCGTCGGCTCGATCTCGCGCACCGTCTTCTCCGAGGTCCGCTCGGCGGCGTCCACCAACGCCTCCCGCGGCTTCCTCGACAAGATCTTCGTCAACTTCTCCGACCTCCACGGCAAGACCGCCGAGGCCGCCGACGGAGCCGACAAGCTCACGGACGGCGCGGGCAAGGCGCAGAAGGGCGCCAAGGACCTCGCCGACGGCCTGGACACCGCGAAGGAGAAGAACGGCGAGCTCACCGGCGGACTGAAGAAGCTGAACGGGGCCGCCGCACAGCTGGAAACAGGTGCGAAGGACGTCGCGGCCGGCACCCAGAAGCTCGCCGACAAGGTCGGCGGCGCCGCCGACAAGGCCCGCCCCTTCCTCAAGGACCCCAAGAGCCTCGCGGACAGCGCCGAACTCGTCGCCGACACCGCCCAGGTCGTCGACAAGCACCTCGAAGCCTTCGCCAAGGCGGCCCCGGCCGCCGCCACCGTCACCCAGCGCGTCTCCACCGGCGCCGCCGACGTCTACGCCAAGACCTGCACCACCGGCGCCAAGCCGCTCCCCGCGACCTGCCCGCAGCTCAAGCGGCTCAAGGACGACGCGGCCGAAGCCGCCGAACTCGCCGGTGACGTGGACACCCTGCTGGGGAACTCGAAGGGTGACCTCGCCACCCTCCACAAGCAGCTCGACGACCTGGAGCGCGAAGCCCGGCTCCTCGTCACGAAGGCCCCCGGCCTCTCCGCGGACCTCGAAGCGGCCGTCACCCAGGTGAACGCCCTCAACGACGGCGCCCACAAGGTCTCCGACGGCATGGTCCGGCTGCACACCGGCATCGGCTCCGCCACCGAGGGCTCCGGCGCACTCGGCGCGGGCGTCGGCAAGCTCGGCGCCGGCGCGCACGACCTCGACGGCGGCCTCGTCAAGCTCGTCGACGGCAACGGCGAACTCGCCGGCGGCCTGCACGACGGCGCCGGCAAGATCCCGGCCTACGACCAGCAGCAGCGCGACGCCCGCACCGAGGTCATGGCCGACCCGGTACGCCTCGCCAACCAGTCCCTGCACAAGGCGCCCAACTACGGCACCGGCTTCGCCCCGTACTTCATCCCGCTCTCCCTCTGGGTCGGCGCGATGGTCGCCTACATGCTGATCGCACCGCTGAACCGGCGCGCACTCGCCGCCGGAGCCTCGCCCTGGCGGATCGCCCTCGCCGGCTGGCTGCCCGTGGCCGGCATCGGCGCCGCGCAGGTGGGCGCACTGATGTCCGTACTGCACTGGGGGCTCGGCCTGCAGATGGCCCGGCCGGCGCTCACCGTCGGCTTCCTGATGCTGGTCACCGCCTGCTTCGCCGCGATCGTCCAGTGGCTCAACGCCAAGTTCGGTGCGGCCGGACGGATCCTGGTCCTGGCCGTCCTGATGCTCCAGCTCACCTCGGCGGGCGGCACCTACCCCGTCCAGACCAGCCCCGGCTTCTTCAACGCCATCCACCCCTACCTGCCGATGTCGTACGTGGTCGAGAGCCTGCGCCGGCTCATCACCGGCGGCGACCTCGCCCCGGTCTGGCAGGGCTGCCTGGTGCTCACCGCCTTCACGGCCGGCGCCCTCGCCCTGACCGCGCTCGCCGCCCGCGGCAAGCAGGTGTGGACGATGGACCGGCTGCGCCCCGAACTGAGCCTGTAGCGGGAAGGGACAGGTTGACCTGTGACAATCAGCGCCATGGATAGCAGCAGCACCGGTACGGCCACGGGCGGCGGACGCCGCCAGGCCACACGGCAGAAGCTCTACGAAGCAGCCGTCACCCTCATAGCGGAGCAGGGCTTCTCCGCGACCACGGTCGAGGAGATCGCCGAGCGGGCGGGCGTGGCGAAGGGCACCGTCTACTACAACTTCGCCAGCAAGAACGACCTCTTCGAGGAGCTGCTGAGGCACGGGGTCGGACTCCTCACCGAGTCCCTGCGGACGGCGGCGGAATCGACCGAGGCCCGGGGCGGCACCCGGGTCGAGGCGCTCGACGAGATGATCCGGGCCGGCCTGGTCTTCATCGACCGGTACCCCGCCTTCACCCAGCTCTACGTCGCCGAACTGTGGCGCACCAACCGGACCTGGCAGTCCACGCTCATGGTCGTCCGGCGGGAGGCCGTCGCCGTCGTGGAGACGGTGCTGCGCGAAGGCGTGGAACGGGGCGAGCTCAGCGCGGAGATCGACGTGCCGCTGACGGCCGCGGCGCTGGTGGGGATGGTGCTGGTGGCCGCGCTCGACTGGCAGTCCTTCCAGAGCGAGCGCTCGCTGGACGACGTGCACTCGGCGCTGTCGCTGCTGCTGCGGGGGCGGGTCAGCGGGAACCGCTGACGGTTTCCGCTGACGCGGTGACCCCCGATCGGCGGTGCCGTGGGGGTGGCGGGGCGGCGTAGAACTGGTGGGGCGGGTGAGTATCCGTACCTAGACGCGGAAATGAGTACCTGCGCGGATGGGGTGCGGTGGGTCGGCACGCCAGACTGGGGGCAACGGACAGGGACCCGGCGCGCACCGCCGACACGGGGCGGCAGGTGCGGACCGGGTCTCTCTGGCCGACGGGGTGGGAACACGGCCGGGGCCGGAGCTCAGGGGGATCGAGCCCCGGCCCCGGCCCCGTTCCCGTTTGTCAGCCGCGGCCGCGCAGCGGGATGCGGGCCCGGGTGCGGGACATCGCATCGGCGAGGCGGACGGTCAGGGCCGACCAGCGGGCCGAGGCGGCCCAGCCGACCCGCGCCGCCGAGCGGGGGAAGAACAGGGCTCGCAGCCCGGCCCACCGGGACACCCCCGCGAGGAGCCCGGCCCGGGCCAGCAGAACGTCCGAGGCCAGCTCCCCGTAAGGGGGCTCCGCCCCGGGCGGGGCGTACAGCTCCCGCTCCACCGCGCCCGCGACCCGGCGTACGGCATCACCCGCCCCCGCATCCAGCCGTCCCAGGGACACCACCCGGTCCGCCGCCCCCCGCGGGGACAGCGCCTCGTCCGGGACGATCCCGACGTCCCACGCCGCGTCGCCCAGCTCCCGCCAGGCGGCCAGCACCTGCCCCGATCCGAGCCGCCGCGCCCGCAGCCGTCCGCGCCACAGGAACGGCAGGAGCGGCAGGGCCAGCAGCAGGACGCCCGCGGCCGTCCAGGCCAGGATCGTGCCCGCCGAGGGACCATCACCGCCCGCGCCGGTGTTCCGCTGCGCCGCGGCCGGACCGCACTCGCCCAGCTTCTTCTGGTCCGGGGGGCAGTCCTCGGCCGTCGAGGGCCCGGCCGAGGGCTGGGCCGCACTCGCGGACGGTGCCGTCGTCGGCGCGCTCGGCTGCGTCTGCGGGGCGGCGGGCCGGCTGTAGTCCGGCACCGTGATGCCCGACCGGGGCGTCGGCTCGAAGCGGGTCCAGCCCACTCCCTCGAAGTACAGCTCGGGCCAGGCGTGCGCGTCCCGCATCGAGACGTTGACGATGCCGTCGGCCTGCTTCACGCCGGGAGTGAACCCGACCGCGACCCGCGCCGGGATCCCGAGCGTGCGTGCCATCGAGGCCATCGAGAAGGCGAAGTGGACGCAGAAGCCCTCCTTGTCGGCGAGGAACTTGGCGATGGCCTGCGAGCCCGTGCCCGAGGAGACCTTCGTGTCGTAGCGGAATCCGCCGCTCACCGCGAAGTAGTCCTGGAGCTTGACCGCCGCCGAGTAGTCGTCCTTCGTGCCGCGCGTCACCTCGCGGGCCGTCTGGACGACGACCTCCGGGAGGTTGTCCGGCACCTTCGTGTACTCGGCCGCGATCTCGGGATTCGCCGCCGGTGCGCTGCGCAGCTGCTGCGCCGTCGGGTTCAGCAGCAGGCTCCGCACCGAGTACTGCACGCCCTGCGCGTTCTGGAACTTGTCCTTGCCCAGCTGGTCCCCGACGAGCGTCCGCCCGGCCGGCTCGAACCGCCACTTCCCGGCGATGTCCACGCCCGTAGCCGGGTACGGCATCGGCAGGTAGCGCTGTGCGTAGGTCTGCGCCGAGGAGATGAAGGTCTCCACCTCGGTCGCGCCGTTCAGCACGCTCTCGCTGACCCCGGGCGGGTTCGGCATCCGCTTGGGGACGTCCGTCAGGGCCCGCCCCGACGCCTCCCACTTGACGCCGTTGAACTCGTCCAGCGCCAGGATCCGCAGGTACTGCTCGCTGAGCTCCGGGCTGTTGGTGCGGTACCGCAGCACCACCCGGTTGTCCTGGGTGTTCAGGCTGCTCTGCAGGGAGACCAGCGGGTTGACCGCCTGGATCGAGGGGCCGAGGCCGGTGCCCTCGCCGTCGCCCGGGCCGGAGCCCGTACCGAGCACGCCGCTGCCCAGCGAGGGCAGCACCGCCGGCACGGCGAGCGCCAGACCCAGCGCGACCGCGCCGATCCGCCGCCCGGTGCGCACCGGGGCGAGCGCCTGGCCGCCGCCGGAGTATCCGGCCGCCACCTGCCCGCGCGGGGCCGCGCCGAAGACCCGGCCCCACTGTGCGAGCCGGTCGCGGCCCTCGGACAGGAGGAGCAGGAGGTAGCCGCAGCCGGCGAGGAGGAAGGAGACCCAGGATGCTCCGGTACCGGTGGTGGCGCTGGAGAGGCCCGCCGCCACCGAGTACAGCGCGAGCAGCGGGAGCCCGGCCGCGGCGGCCGTCCGTACGGTCACGGCCAGCAGGTCCACCAGGAGCCCGATCAGCAGCACCCCGGACACCAGCAGCAGCCGGATCCCGTCCGTCAGGGGGGCCGGCATCGAGAACTCGTTCACGTCCTGCACGCCCTGGCGGAACAGTGCGCCGAAGTCCGTCACGAGGTAGTCGAACAGCCCGTCGCCGGCGGCGGACTGCAGCTTCCCGCCGAACAGCAGCATCAGCGCCAGCAGCGATACGAGGACCTGCGCCGCCACGGTCAGCGTCCGGGCCAGCGGTACCCGCCGCGCCCCGGCGCCCACCGCGCTCTGCAGTGCCAGCAGCAGAGCCGCCTGCGGCATCCAGCCGCCCGATTCCACCAGCGGGTTCAGCGACCAGGCGGTGAACAGCGTCGCCAGAGCCGCGAAGACCGTCAGTCTCGCCCGCCCGCTCATCCCCAGCCCCCCGCCGAACCCGAACCGCCCGTCGTGCCGATCGGCGCGTTGCCCGCCTGGCGCCACAGGTCCGCGAAGGGCACCCCGGGCGGGGCGGCCAGTGCCGTCCAGCCCGCGTCCTGCAGCCCGGCCAGGCGCTCCTCCAGCGGATGCAGCCCCTGTGCCATGACCGAGGCCAGCCCCGGCGGCCGCCCGGACCAGTCCGCGGAGTCCAGTACGAACGCCACGGCGCCGCCGCCGCGCCGGCACATCTTGGCGGCCAGCCCCGTCTGTACGTCGTCCAGGTCTCCGAAGAAGGCGATGAGGAGCCCGTCGCCGCCCGCTCCGCCGAAACCGCTGCCGGCGCCGTTGCTGCGGACCGCCTCGCAGGCCCGCGAGAGGCCCCCGCCGTCGGAGTGGCCGACCACCGCGAGGGTGTCCATCATCAGCCCCGCCGCCTCCGCGGACTCCTGCCCGCCGGAGGTGAAGCCGCCGCCCTCGCGGGGCACGCAGTCCCCGGTGTCGGTCAGCAGCCGCACCGAGAAGCCCTGCTCCAGCAGGTGCACCAGGGCCGACGCCGCGGCGGAGACGGCCCACTCGAAGGCCGAGTCGGGGCCGGCGCCCTCGTAGGCGAGGCGCCGGGTGTCCAGCAGGACCGTGGCCCGGCTGCGCTGCGGCTGCTCCTCGCGGCGCACCATCAGCTCGCCGTAGCGGGCGGTGGAACGCCAGTGGACGCGCCGCAGGTCGTCGCCGCGCCGGTAGCCGCGCGGGATCACGTCGTCCTCGCCGGCCAGGGCCAGCGAGCGGCGGCTGCCGTCGCCGTAGCCGGAGGACTCGCCGGTGAAGCGCACCAGGGGCAGCGCCTCGGTGCGCGGGATGACGGTGAGGGTGTCGTAGGCGGAGAAGGAGCGGGTCAGCTCGACCAGGCCGAAGGGGTCGGTGAGCCGCAGCTGGAGCGGGCCCAGCGGGTAGCGGCCGCGCAGATCGGAGCGGACCCGGTAGGACACCTCGCGGCGGCCGCCCGGCTCCACCCGGTCCAGTACGAAGCGGGGCCGGGGACCGAGCACGTACGGCACCCGGTCCTGGAGCATCAGCAGCCCGGTCGGCATCCGGGAGGTGTTGTCGAGCCGCAGCTGCACCCGGGCCTCGGAGCCGGCGGGCACCCGCATCGGGGTCAGCCGGCGGGTGCCGGAGACCCGGTGGCGGGTGCGGTGCAGGGCCAGCACGCAGAGCAGCGGCAGCACGGCGAGCAGCAGTCCGACCCGGAGCAGCTCGGACTGGCCGAGGACGTACGCGCACAGCCCGGCGGCGATCCCGGCGGCCAGGAAGGACCGGCCGCGGGTGGTCAGCCCGGCCAGTGAGGCGCGCAGCCCGCCACCCTCCTGCGGGACCCGGCCACCCGCGCCGTGCGGGGCGCCGGCGCTCATCAGAAGCCCCGGATGCCCGCGCCGGGCGGGATCTCGCCGCGCGAGGGGGCGGCCGGTACGGGGGTGCGCTGGAGGATGTCTGCGACGACCTGCTCGGCGGTGCGCCGGCTCAGCTGGGCCTGCGCGGTGGGCAGCAGCCGGTGCGCGAGCACCGGGCCGGCCAGGGCCTGTACGTCGTCGGGCAGTACGTAGTCCCGGCCGGCCAGTGCGGCGGAGGCCTTCACGGCCCGCAGCAGGTGCAGGGTGGCGCGGGGCGAGGCACCCAGGCGCAGGTCCGGGTGGCTGCGCGTGGCGGAGACCAGGTCGACGACGTAGCGCCGGACGGGCGCGGCCACGTACACCTCGCGGACGGCTTCGATGAGCTTGCCGATGTCGTGGGCGTGCGCGACGGCCGTCAGATCGTCGAGCGGGGAGAGCCCGCCGTGCACGTCGAGCATCCGCAGCTCGGCCTCGGGGCTGGGGTAGCCGACCGAGACCCGGGCCATGAAGCGGTCGCGCTGGGCCTCGGGGAGGGGGTAGGTGCCCTCCATCTCGACCGGGTTCTGGGTGGCGACCACCATGAAGGGGCTCGGCAGCGTGTAGGTGGTGCCGTCGATGGTGACCTGGCGCTCCTCCATCGACTCCAGCAGCGCGGACTGGGTCTTGGGGGAGGCGCGGTTGATCTCGTCGCCGATGACGATCTGCGCGAAGATCGCGCCCGGCTTGAACTCGAACTCCCGGCGCTGCTGGTCGTAGATGCTCACGCCGGTGATGTCCGAGGGCAGCAGGTCCGGGGTGAACTGGATGCGCTGCACCGAACAGTCGATGGACTTGGCGAGGGCCTTGGCCAGCATCGTCTTGCCGACGCCGGGCACGTCCTCGATCAGCAGGTGGCCCTCGGCGAGCAGGACGGTCAGCGCGAGGCGGACCACTTCCGGCTTGCCCTCGATCACGCTTTCGATCGACTCCCGCACCTGCTGCGCCGTGCTGGTCAGATCCGCGAGGCTCGCTCGGTCGTCATACGTGGTCACCTGGTTCTCCTCGACCCTTTCCCAGGGCCGGCGCCCCATGGCGCATGACCGGCCCACCCCGAAACACCTCAGAAACCGCGAGCAATCAAGAACGTCGAAACGCGGACACCGGCCCGGAAGTGTTTCCGGGCGACGTCTCCCCGCATTCTTGACGGCGCTTGGCCCTGGTGTCACTCAAGAGGTGGGATCGATCTCCCGCAGGAGCCCGGTGTGCACGTCGAAGACGAAGCCTCGCACATCGTCCTTGTGGGGCAGGAAGGGGTTCGTGCGGACCCGCTGCATCGACTGGCGGACGTCCTGGTCCACGTCACGGAAGGCCTCGACGGCCCAGGCGGGGCGCTGGCCGACCTCGTCCTCCAGCTCGTGCCGGAAGTCCTCGGTCAGGCTTTCGAGACCACAGCCCGTGTGGTGGATGAGTATCACCGTGCGGGTGCCGAGCGCCCGCTGGCTGATGGTGAGGGAGCGGATGGTGTCGTCCGTGACCACCCCGCCGGCGTTGCGGATCGTGTGGCAGTCGCCCAGCTCCAGGCCGAGGGCGGCGTGCAGGTCGAGGCGGGCGTCCATACAGGCCACGACGGCCACCTGGAGGACCGGGCGGGCGTCCATGCCGGGGTCGGCGAACTTCGCGGCGTAGGCGCGGTTCGAGTCGACGAGGCGGTCGGTGACGGAGAGCTCCTCGGCAGCCTGGGGCGCGGAGGCGGCGGGCAGGGGTACGGAAGTCGTCATGGTTACGACGTTAGTGGTCACAGGGCGTCTGAGCATTGAGTGAGGGTGGACAAAGAAGGTCACCTGATCCTGTTGTGAGCTAACCCACAGGGGTGAGGCACACACGGCCGTCCGGGTGATTCACGGCTTTTGCGGCTTCGGTCGCAGCGGGGCGCACGGCGCGCGGGGCGGTTCGTTGACCGCGGCGACCGTTGCACTAAAGTGACGCGAACCGGCCGGAGCCCGGCCCTGACCGGCCGCCCGGCCCTTTGGTAAGACTCCGCGTGCGCGGCGCGGCGTATGCCTGCCGCGCCGTTATCTTGAGAGGGCGCTTTGACTAGCGAGTCCCGACACGTCCCGGTGATGCTCCAGCGGTGCCTGGACCTGTTGGCCCCGGCACTGGAGAGGCCCGGGGCCGTCGTCGTCGACTGCACCCTCGGGCTCGGCGGCCACAGCGAGGCCCTGCTCACCCGGTTCCCCGAGGCCCACCTGATCGGCCTGGACCGCGACAAGGAAGCCCTGCGCCTCTCCGGGGAGCGCCTCGCGCCCTTCGGGGACCGGGTCACCCTCGTCCACGCCATCTACGCCGACCTGGCCGAGGTACTGGACGGCCTGCGCATCCCCGCCGTGCAGGGCATCCTCTTCGACCTCGGCGTCTCCTCCATGCAGCTGGACGAGGCCGACCGCGGCTTCGCCTACGCGCAGGACGCCCCGCTCGACATGCGGATGGACCAGACGACGGGCATCAGCGCGGCCGAGGTCCTCAACACCTACGCGCCCGGCGAGCTGGTCCGCATCCTGCGCCAGTACGGCGAGGAGAAGCAGGCCAAGCGGATCGTGTCCGCGGTGGTGCGCGAGCGCGACAAGAACCCCTTCACCAACAGCGCGCGCCTCGTCGAACTGATCCGCGACTCCCTGCCGCAGGCGGCGAAGCGGACCGGCGGCAACCCGGCCAAGCGCACCTTCCAGGCCCTGCGCATCGAGGTCAACGGCGAGCTGTCCGGACTGGAGCGGGCGATCCCCGCCGCGGTGGACCGGATCGCAGTCGGCGGCCGGATCGTGGTGCTGTCGTACCAGTCGCTGGAGGACCGCCTCGTCAAGCAGGTCTTCGCCGCCGGCGCGACCTCGACGGCCCCGCCCGGGCTGCCGGTCGTACCGGAGAAGTACCAGCCGAAGCTGAAACTGCTGACGCGCGGTGCGGAGCTGCCGACCGAGGAAGAGATCGCGGAGAACCGGCGTGCGGCGCCGGCCCGCTGCCGCGGGGTGGAACGCATCCGGGAGGCGCGGCTGTGAAACGCCTGGGGCGGGTGCTGGGGGGACCGGTCGCCGGACAGGCGGCGCGGACCCCGTTCGTCCTGCTGGTCGTGGCGCTGCTCGGCGGCGGGCTGATCAGCCTGCTGCTGCTGAACTCGGCGCTGAACCAGGGCTCCTTCCAGCTGAGCAAGCTGAAGAAGGAGACCACCGTGCTCACGGACGAGGAACAGGCGCTGCAGCGGGACGTGGACGGCTACTCGGCGCCCGACGCCTTGCAGCGGCGGGCGCACGAGCTGGGTCTCGTACCGGGCGGCAGCCCGGTGTTCATCGGCCCCGACGGCAAGGTCGCCGGGGCCGCGTCACCGGCCGCCGAGCCGCCGCCCCCGTCGCCGCCGGCGTCCGCCCCGCCGGTCTCGCCCTCTCCGGGCGCGGCCGTGCCGAGCCCAGCCGGCTCCCCGGCTCCGGCCCCCTCGGGGGCTGCCGCCGCCCCGGCCCCTGCCGCCCCGTCGGGCGGAGCCGCTCAGCCCTCCCAGACCCCTGGACGGTGACGTAGTGACGCGTACCCCTGCGGGGCTGGTCCCCTACCCGCCCTTCCCCCGTTCCCCGGGCGCTGCCCGGACCCTTGCCGGGTGCGGCGCCGTTTCCGGGGGCCAGCCCCCGGACCCCCGCTCCTCAAACGCCGGAGGGGCTGATATTGCCCTGCGGGCAATCCAGGCCGACGCCGGCCACATCCAGCCCC
>NZ_JBHXKA010000067.1:0-42466 GCF_042722885.1 Streptomyces sp. NPDC058401 | reverse complement strand
GTACTAAACCCACCAGCGGACCGCAGGGACACGAAAACGCTCGGCCGGACACCCCGGCCGAGCGTTTTCGCATGCCCGCATGCCCACGCGCATGCACGTCAGTGTGCCGCCGGGTCGATGTTGCAGCTGGCCCGGCGGCGCCCGATGGTGACCAGCGCATGGTGGAGGGCGTCGAGGTCGGCGCGCCGGACCTCGTGGATGGCCCCTTCGACCGGCTCGAGTCCCGGGCTGATCGCCTCGGCCGCCTCGTGCGGGTCGCGCCGCAGGATGATCCCCGTGGGCGGGTCGAAGGACCGAAGGGCGCTGACGAGGGTCCGGCGGTCACGTTCTCCCTGGGCGTCGGGACGGTGGAGGGTGACCACGGCGATGTCCGGAAGCAGCACACGGGCCTGAGCCAGGGCGACGTCGGCTTCGTGCGTGTGGGCAACGATGCGGAAGTGCGGCCCCGTGTGAATGCATGCACGCAGGGCTTCCAGCTCGGCACCGTCCGCCACACCCGTTACCAGAACCGTCATCATTTCCCCCATTCTTCACGAAATGTGAAATTTGGGTAGAGGGCGTGCGGCGAGGGGCCGAGCCCGGCCGGTGCTTCAGAGGGAGAGCGCCCGGCCTACTCCGCCCCCGCGCGCGGTACGACCAGTACCTCCGTGCCCATGCCGCGGATGGCCCGTACCTCGCGGTCGGGCAGGCCGTCGTCCACCACCAGCAGGTCGAAGGCGCCCAGTGAGGTCAGCGCGTACATCCCGTCGCGGGTGAACTTCGTGTGGTCGGCCAGCAGCACGGTCCGCGCCGCGGCCGCCATCATCGCCCGCTTGACCTGAACGGTCTCGGGTGACGTGTGGTAGCAGCGGCCCCGGGTGACCGCAGTGGTCGACATGAACAGCACATCGGCCCGCACCGCCGCCACGCTGTCGGCGGTGAGCAGCCCCATGAAGGCGTCGTAGGCCGGGAAGTAGCTGCCGCCCAGCGAGATCAGCGAGACCCCGCGTTCCTTGGCGAGGGCCGTGATGGCCGGCAGCGAGTTGGTGATCACGGTGATCGGGGTCCGGGCGGCGAACTCCCGTGTCAGCGGCAGGCAGGTGGTGCTGTCGTCGAGCAGCACCGTCTGGCCCGGAGCCACCAATGCCGCGGCGGCCCGGGCCAGTTGCCGCTTGATCCCGCTCATCGTCGACATCCGGGTGGAGACGCTGCCGTGGAACTGCGTCGAGTGCAGGCACGTCGCCCCGCCCCGCACCTTGCGCAACCAGCCCTGGGACTGGAGGAAGTCGAGGTCCCGGTGGATGGTCATGAGGCTGACGCCGTACTCGTCGGCGAGGTCCGAGGCGCGCAGGAAACCGTCGGTGGCGACCGAGTCCCGGATGTGGCGGCGGCGTTCCTCCCGCACCTCGGAGCGATCGGTTCCCGACATCGATTCCGTCCTTTCCCGCAGATTTTCCGGATTCCGTCCCGAGTGAACTTCGCACGTCTTTCACACGGTCGAACGGTGCCAATCCTGGGCTACCGCACGGAATGCGATAGCAGGTCAAAAGTCCTTGTCGCATGGCGAAAGACCCCTGCCGCGTGAGGTTTTCCACCGCGGTTGACGGGCGAATCGACGGGCTTGTTATCTCGTGATCACCCAGGCCGTCCGGTCTGGCGTACGGGCCGCGCACCCAGGCGTCCCGATCCGTTCATTGCAAGAAGGGGAGCTTCAATGGCGAACACCCCGGACACCGCGACCGCCCGACCCGGCACGATCTTCTCGCGGCTCGGCATTCCGCGCTCCATCTCGTGGGGCTATCTCGGCCTCCTGGTCTTCATGTCGGGCGTCGGCATCGAGGCGGGATATCTCTCGCCCTATCTGGAGGGCCTCGGCATAGCCGCCTCCAGCGTGGCGATGGTCTTCACCGTCTACGGAGTCACCGGCGCCGTCGCCGCCTGGTTCGCCGGCGCGCTGTCCGACCTGTGGGGCCCGCGCAAGGTGATGTGGCTCGGCCTGCTCACCTTCGCCGTCACCCACGTCTTCTTCCTGGCGGTCGCGATACCGAGCAAGTCGTACCCGCTGCTGCTGCTCGCCTACGCGCTGCGCGGCCTGGCCTTCCCGCTGTTCGCGTACTCCTTCCTCGTCTGGATCGCGGCCGTCGCCCCGGCCCGCCAGATGGGCAGTGCCATGGGCTGGTTCTGGTCGGCCTTCTCCGCGGGCCTGCCCACGATCGGCTCGCTCGGCGCGAGCCTGCTGATCCCGCACATCGGCGAGTACGCCACCCTGTGGGTCGCCCTCGGCGTGGTGGGGGCCGGCGGCCTGGTCGCACTGCTGATGGTGAAGGAGCCCACCGGCCGGGCGCGGCTCGCGCCGGCCGGCGAGAGCCCGATGGCCGGCCTGGTCGGCAGCCTCACGATCCTCTACCGCAACCCCAAGGTCGGTGCGGGCGCGGCGGTGCGCATGTTCAACACCGCCTCGCAGTTCGGATTCATGGTCATGCTGCCCGTGTGGTTCGTGAACACGATCGGCCTCACCAACGAGCAGTGGCTGCGCCTGGTGGCCGTCATGTTCGGCACGAACATCTTCACCAACCTGATGTTCGGCGTCATCGGCGACCGGATCGGCTGGCGCACCACGGTCACCTGGTGCGGCGGCCTCGGCTGCACCATCTCCACCCTCGTCCTCTACTACGTACCGACCGCCGTCGGCTCCCAGTACCTGCTCTGCCTCCTGGTCGCCGTCTTCTACGGCGCCACGCTCTCGGGCTACGTACCCCTCTCCGCGCTGATGACCGCCATCGCCCCGAGCCACAAGGGCCAGGCCATGGCAGCCCTGAACCTCGGCGCGGGCGCGTCCGCCTTCCTCGGCCCGCTCACCGTCAGCGTGTTCCTCGGACCGATCGGAGTCGGTGGCGTCACCTGGATCTTCGCCGGATACCACGCGGTGAGCGCCCTGCTCACGCTCCTGCTGAAGACCACCCCCACCCCCCGAACGCCGGCCGCTCCCGAGCCGTCGACCGAGGCCCTTGCCACGACCGGCGACGCCGCGCTGCTCGCCGCCCCCGCCCCGAAGGGACTGTGACCCGCCATGTCCGTACTCGCCATCGACGTCGGTACGACAATGATCAAGTCCGTGGTCTTCGACGACCACGGCAACGAGCTCGCCGTCTCCCGCCTCGCCACCGAAGTGCGCCGCCCGCACCCCGGCTGGGCCGAGCAGGACATGGACACCGTGTGGAACACGGTCGTCTACACCGTCCGCAACGCCCTCGCCGACATCGACGACCCCGTGTGGCTCGTGACGTTCACCGCCCAGGGCGACGGCGCCTGGCTCGTCGACTCCGCGGGCCGCCCCACCGGACCGGCCGTCCTGTGGTCCGACGGCCGCGCCGGCGACATCCTCACCCGCTGGGAGCGCGAAGGCGTCCTCGAAGCCGCCTTCCGCCGCAACGGCTCCCTCACCTGCAGCGGAATGCCCAACGCGGTCTTCAGCTGGCTCGACGCGCACGAGCCGGACCGCCTCGCCCGCTCCAGCGCCTCCCTGACCGCCGCCGGCTGGCTGTTCCTGCGCCTCACCGGCGAGGTGGCCATGGACGAATCCGACGCCTCCGCGCCGTTCCTCGACCACGCCACCGGCGACTACGACCCGAAGATCATCGAGATGTTCGGGCTCACCGAGCACACGCGCCTCCTCCCCAAGGTCCTCCACGAGGAACAGCGCATCGCCGAGATCACCACCACCGCGGCCGGCCAGCTGGGCCTGCCCACCGGACTCCCCGTCGTGATGGCCCCGTACGACATCGCCTCCACCGCCCGCGGAGTCGGCGTGGTCAACCCCGGCCAGGCCTGCACCATCCTGGGCACCACCCTGTGCACCGAGATCGTCCGCAAGGACATCGACACCAGCGGGGAGCCCTCCGGCATCAACATCGCCTACCGGGGCCGCGAGCGCGTGCTGCGCGCCTTCCCCACCCTCAACGGCGCCGAAGTCCTCGGCTGGGCCGCCGGGCTCCTCGACCTCGACGGGCCGCCCGAACTGTCCGAACTCGCCTTCAGCGGCTCCCCGGGCGCCCAGGGCCTGATGTTCCTCCCCTACCTGTCACCCGCGGGCGAGCGGGCACCGTTCCTGGACCCGCACGCCCGGGGCCTGTTCTCCGGGCTCTCCCTGGAGCACACCCGCGCCGACATCGCCCGCTCCGTCTTCGACGGTCTCTCCCTCGTCCTGCGCGACTCCCTGGAGGCCGCCCGCACCCCGGTCACGGAGCTGCGCCTGTGCGGCGGCGGCGCCAACAGCGAGGAATGGTGCCAGCTGATCGCCGACGTCACCGGAGTGCCGACGGCCCGCTCGGGGGACACCGAGCTCGGCGCCAAGGGCGCCTTCCTCACCGGACTCGTCCTCAGCGGAGCCGAGAGCAGCATGCACAGCGCCGCCGCGAAGTACGTGCGGATGCGCTCCGTCTGGGAGCCCGACCCGGTCCGGTCCGCCCACTACGACGAGACGTACGCGGCCTTCCTCAACTGGCGCGGCCTCGCCCGCGGCGCCGGCTGGTCCGCCCCCGTACCCGCTTCCGCCCCCGTACCCGCTTCCGCACCCGCGTCCGCCGGAACCCCGCGGCCGCGCGCGGCGGACGAGAGCACCCACACCCCGCGAACCGGAGCGCACCATGCCTGACCAGCCCCTGCCCGCACCGCCGCGGCCCGAAGGGACCCCGCCCGAGGACGCCACCCTCCAGCTGGCGCCCGTCCGGCCCACTGCCGGGCACCTCCCCGCCGACTCCGTCTGGCTCGGACTCGACCTCGGCACCCAGTCCGCCCGCTGCGTCGCCGTCGACGCCACGGGCGAGGTCCTGGCCGCCGCCTCCCGCCCGCTGACCAGCCACCGCGAAGGCACGCACCACGAGCAGGACCCCGAGCAGTGGTGGGGCGCACTGGCCGCCGCCTGCCGCGAAGCCCTCGCGGACATCGACCCGCGCCGGGTCCGCGGCCTCGCCATCGACGCCACCTCCGGTACGGTCCTGCTCGCCGACGCGGACGGTACGCCGCTCACCCCGGGCCTCATGTACGACGACGGGCGCGCCGCCGCCCAGGCCGAACGGGCCAACGCGGTGGGCGGACAGGTCTGGGAAGAGCTCGGCTACCGCTCGATGCAGCCCTCCTGGGCCCTGCCCAAACTGCTCTGGCTGCTCGAACACCCGACGCCCGCCATCAGCGGGGCGGGGGAGGGGCTCCGGCTCCTGCACCAGCCCGACCTGATCACCTGGCGGCTCGCCGGGCACCAGGTCCCCGCCGACGCCAGCCACGCACTCAAGACCGGCTACCACCTCGTCGAGGAGCGCTGGCCGGACCCCGAACTGGAGAAGCTCGGCGTCGCCGCCGGTCTGCTGCCCGAGGTGGTCCGTCCCGGCACGGTGCTCGGCGCCGTCTGCGCGGCCGCCGCCGAGGCGACCGGCATCCCCGAGGGCACCGCCATCGTGGCCGGCATGACCGACGGCTGCGCCGCCCAGATCGGCGCGGGCGCCCTCACCCCCGGCGCCTGGAACTCGGTCCTCGGCACCACCCTGGTGTTCAAGGGAACGAGCCCGCACCTGGTCCGGGACCCCGACGGCGTCGTCTACTGCCACCGGGGCCCCGGCGACAGCTGGCTGCCCGGCGGCGCCTCCAGCAGCGGCGCCGGCGTCATCTCCCGGGAATTCCCCGGCGCGGACCTCGCCGACCTCACCCGTCGGGCCGCCGCGGCCCCCACCACCGCCGTCGCCTACCCCCTGGTCTCCACCGGAGGAGAGCGCTTCCCCTTCCGCGCACCCTGCGCGGAGCCCTTCGTCCTCGGCGAGCCGGCGGACGAGGCCGAGCGCTTCCACGCCCACCTCCTCGGTGTCGCCTGCGTGGAGCGGCTCTGCTTCGACTACCTCGACCTGCTCGGCGCCCCCGTCGACGGCCCGCTCACCCTCACCGGCGGCGGTGCGAAGAACCCGTACTGGAACCGGCTGCGCGCCGACGTGCTCGGCCGCCCGGTCCACGTGCCCGCGCAGGCGGAGGGCGCGGTCGGGATGGCCGTACTCGCCGCCACGTCCAGCGGCGTCGGCGTGGTGGAGGCCGCCGCGCAGCTGGTCCGCGCCGGCGAGCGGATCGAACCGGACCCCGCGCGCACCGCCCACTGGACGCCGGTCTACCTCGGCTTCCTCGACGAACTCGTCCGCCGCGGCTGGCTGCGTCCCACCGTCGCCGCCCACGCCCGGGAAAGGGCCACCCAGCGATGAACACCCCGACCCCGAACACCCCGGCCCCGAACACCCCGAACACCCCGAACACCCCGGCCCCCGGCGCCGCGACCGAGTTCGTCCTCGTCCGCCACGGCGAGACCGTCTGGCACGCCGAGAACCGCTACGCGGGCCGCGCCGACGTGGCCCTCACCGCACGGGGCCTGCGCCAGGCCGAGGAACTCGCCGACTGGGCGCGCGGCCGGACCTTCTCCGCGGTGCTGCACTCGCCGCTCTCCCGGGCCCGGCTCACGGCGGCGCCCGCCGCCCGCGCGCTCGGCACGACCCCCCGCGAGGATCCGCGGCTCTACGAGATCGACTTCGGCCGGGGCGAGGGCCTGAACCTGGCCGAAATGGCGGAGCGGTTCCCCGAGGAGCACGCGGCCTTCCTCCGCGACCCCGTCACCCATCACCTGCCCGGAGGCGAGGACCCGAGGGCCGCCGCCGCCCGGGCCCGGGCCTGCCTGGAAGAGGTCCACCGGGAGTTCCCCGGCGGCCGGATCCTCGTCGTCGCCCACAACGCGCTGTTCCGCGTCCTGCTCTGCGAGTTGCTGGGCATCGACATGGCCGCCTACCGCCAGGTGTTCCCGGTGCTCGACAACGGCACCCTCACGGAGGTCCGCCTCGGAGCCGGCCGGCCGGCGCTCCTGCGCTTCAACGCCCAACCGGTGCCCGTACCGCCGCCCGAGGGCCGGTAGCACCGGCAGGCCCCGCCCCTCACTTCTCTCCCCCCCCCACGCACCGTCACCAGGAGTACCCATGTCCACCAAGGTCCTCGCAGCCGGCGACCACTTCGTCCTTCCCGGCCTCCTCACCCAGGAGGTCGTGGCCGCCACCGCCGCGGCGGTCGACGTGACCGAGATCCGGCTTCCCTGGCCGCACACCCCGTTCGGCCCGGTGGCCGAGGTCATCGAGGCCTCCGGCACCGAGGACGAGCTGATCGAAGCGCTCCAGGGCGTCGAGGTCTGCGTCACCCAGCTCGCCCCGCTCACCGAGCGCATCCTCGCGAACTGCCCCGACCTCAAGCTGATGTGCATCAGCCGCGGCGGCCCGGTGAACGCCAACCTCAAGGCGGCCACCGCACACGGGGTGGCCGTGTGCTTCGCCCCCGGCCGCAACGCCGTCGCCACCGCCGAGCACACCCTCACCCTGCTGCTCGCCGCGGCCCGCGGCGTCGGCGACACCCACGCCGACCTGCGTCAGGGCGTATGGCGCGGCGACTACTACGACTACGACAACTGCGGCATCGAGATCGACGGCGCCACCGTGGGCCTGATCGGCTACGGCGCCATCGGCTCCCGCGTAGCGAAGGTCCTCCTCGCCATGGGCGCCCGGGTCCTGGTCCACGACCCCTACGTGGACCCCGCGGCGCTCGCGGAAGGCGTCGAGCTCGCCTCCCTGGACGACCTGCTCACCCGCTCCCGCATCGTCTCGCTCCACGCCCGGGTGACCGAGGAGACGAAGGGCATGATCGGCGCCGAGCAGATCGCCATGATGCCGCGCGGCTCCGTCCTCGTGAACTGCGCCCGCGGCGCACTCCTGGACTACCCGGCGGTGTGCGACGCGCTGGACTCCGGGCAGCTGTCCGGCGCCGGCTTCGACGTGTACGACGCGGAGCCCGTCCCGGCCGGCTCGCGGCTCCTGTCCACGCCCGGCATCGTCATGACCCCGCACATCGCGGGCGGCAGCCAGGAGGTCGCGCACAAGGCGGCCCGCATCGTCGCCGGCGAGGTGGGCCGCTACCTGCGCGGCGAACCGCTCGCCCACTGCGCGAACCCCGAGGTCCTGGACTCACCGAAGGCCTGACCGCCCGCACCCGCCCGCCCCACACCACCCCGGGCGGCACGCTCCCACGCCAGGGACCTTCGTGCCGCCCGCCCCGTACCGAGAACAGCAGGAGAGATCATGGACCAGTCGAGCCGCTACGCCAACCTCGCCCTCACGGAGGAGGCCCTCACCGAGGGCGGCCGCCACGTGCTGTGCGCGTACACCATGAAGCCCAAGGCGGGCTACGGCGACTACCTCTCCACCGCCGCCCACTTCGCCGCGGAGTCCTCGACCGGCACCAACGTCGAGGTGTGCACCACCGACGACTTCACCAAGGGAGTCGACGCCCTGGTCTACGAGATCGACGAAGCCCGCGAACTCATGAAGATCGCCTACCCGGTGGAGCTCTTCGACCGCAACATCATCGACGGCCGCGCGATGATCGCCTCCTTCCTCACCCTGACCATCGGCAACAACCAGGGCATGGGCGACGTCGAGTACGCCAAGATGCTCGACTTCTACGTCCCGCCGGCCTACCTGCGCCTGTTCGACGGCCCCACGATGAACATCCGCGACATGTGGCGGGTCCTCGACCGGCCGGTCGAGAACGGCGGCATGGTCGTCGGCACCATCATCAAGCCCAAGCTGGGCCTGCGGCCCCAGCCGTTCGCGGACGCCTGCCACCAGTTCTGGCTGGGCGGGGACTTCATCAAGAACGACGAGCCCCAGGGCAACCAGGTCTTCGCCCCGCTCAAGGAGACGATGAAGGCCGTGGCCGACGCGATGCGCCGCGCCCAGGACGCCACGGGCGAGGCGAAGCTCTTCTCCGCCAACATCACCGCCGACGACCCGGCCGAGATGATCGCGCGCGGCGAGTACATCCTGGAGACCTTCGCGGAGAACGCCGACCACGTGGCCTTCCTCGTCGACGGGTACGTCGCCGGCCCGACGGCCGTGACCACCGCCCGGCGCAACTTCCCCGGCCAGTTCCTGCACTTCCACCGGGCCGGCCACGGGGCCGTGACCAGCCCCCAGTCCAAGCGGGGCTACACCTCCTTCGTGCACTGCAAGATGACCCGGCTGCAGGGCGCCTCCGGCATGCACACCGGCACCATGGGCTACGGCAAGATGGAGGGCGACACCGCCGACAAGGCCATCGCCTTCATGCTGGAGCAGGACGCCGCGGACGGCCCCTTCTACCGGCAGGAATGGCTCGGCATGAAGGCCACCACCCCGATCATCTCCGGTGGCATGAACGCCCTGCGCCTCCCGGGCTTCTTCGACAACCTGGGCCACTCCAACGTCATCCAGACCTCCGGCGGCGGCGCCTTCGGCCACCGCGACGGCGGCACGGCGGGCGCGAAGTCGCTGCGCCAGGCACAGGACGCCTGGCAGCAGGGCATCGACCTGGTGGACTACGCCCAGGATCACCCGGAACTGAAGGGAGCCTTCGCCTCCTTCACCGCCGACGCCGACAAGCTCTACCCGGGCTGGCGCGACCTCCTCAAGGGCGACGCGTAGCCGTCCGCCGGTACGTGCCGGGTGCGGTCCCGTGCGCGCGCTTGAACGCGTGGGCGAAGGCGAACTCGGACGTGTAGCCCACCTGAGCGGCGATGGATCTCAGCGGTTCCTCCGATGCCCGCAGCAGCCGCGCCGCCGTGGTCATCCGCCACCAGGTCAGGTAGCCGAGGGGCGGTTGGCCGATCAGCAGGGCGAAGCGTCTGGCGAAGGAAGCCCGGGAGAGCCGGGCTTCCGCGGCGAGTTCCGCCACGGTCCAGGGCGCGGCCGGGTCCCGGTGGATCGCGTGCAGGGCGGCCGTGACCGACGGATCGTTCAGTGCGGCGGCCCATCCGGTGGTGGCACCCCGGGCGGGCTGCTCGCTGAACCAGATGCGCAGGATGTACAGCAGCAGGGTGTCCAGGAGGGCGGGGACGACGGCATCCGTGCCCAGCCGCGGGTCTTCCAGCTCGGCGGCCAGGAGGTGCACGGCGCTGAGCAGTCCGGGACGGGGGACCGGCTGCGCCGGCAGGTGGATCAGATCGGGCAGCGTCAGCAGGAGGGGGTGGGTGCGGGACGGGTCGAGCCGGTAGGCCCCGCAGAGCACCACGGTGGCCGGACCGCCGTCCCCGCTCCGGTCGACGCTGTCCGAGGCGTAGGCCTCGTAAGACACCTGGTCGGCGGGGCCGCATGCCGGGGTTGTCACCGGGGTGCGGGGGCCGTCGGCCAGGGTGTACCCGCTGCCGTGCGGAAGGAACACCACATCGCCCGCGGACAACCGCAGGGGCTCCCCGCTCGGGGGCAGCAGCCAGCAGGTCCCCTGCAGGATCACCTGGAAACCGGCCGAGCCCGGAACGGAGGCGAACTCCTGTGCCCAAGGGGCGTGCCACCGCACATGCGCCGACCGAGGCCGGCCGGTCCGCGTCACCGCGACCACGTCGCTGAGTACATCCACCCGCCGAGACTACGGGTGCGAGACGTACGCGCATGAACGGGGCAGCCTGACGCATGGATCGTCTCCGCGTGCGGTCATAGATTCGCGGCATGACGACGATGAAGAGCGCGCGCATCCACGAGTACGGCGATACCTCAGTGATCCGCTACGAAGACGTCCCCCGCCCTCGACCCGCCTTCGGGGAAGTGCTGGTCCGTGTCGCCGCGACCTCGTTCAACCCCACCGAGGCCGCCCTGCGTGCCGGACTGCTGCAGGCATTCCTTCCCGTGAGCCTGCCCCACACGCTCGGCTGGGACCTCGCCGGCACCGTGGCCGAAGTCGGCGCGGGAGTGGCAGGGTTCGCCGTCGGCGACCGGGTCGTCGGGCGGCTCGACGACGGGGGTGCGGCGGCCGAGTACGTCCGCGCGCCCGCCGCCGTACTGGTCGCCGCGCCGGCCTCCGTCCCGCTCGCTCACGCTGCGGCCCTTCCCGTGGCCGGCCTGACGGCCTGGCAGGCGGTGTTCGAGCACGGGAAGGTGGCCGCCGGTCAGCGGGTGCTGGTCAACGGCGCGGGGGGAGGCGTCGGCGGCTTCGTGACGCAGCTCGCCCGCCGCGCCGGGGCCGAGGTGATCGCCACGGCCAGTCCGCGAAGTACCGGGGCCGTCCTGCGGCAGGGGGCGGACCGAGTGATCGACTACACCGCCGGGCCGGTGGGCGCGGGGCTCGACGGCTCCGTGGACACACTGCTCAATCTGGTCCCGCTGAGTCCGCCGGACGCCGCAGCTCTGGCACGCGTGGTGCGGCGGGGCGGGAGGGCCGTGTCGATCGCGACCCCGATCGAGCCGGCTGCCGATGCCGGGGTGAGCGCCCTGCACATGGTCGCCCGCAACGACACCGCACAGCTTGCGGCGCTCGTGGAACTCGTCGACTCGGCTGTACTCACCTTGGACATAGGGGAAACACGCCCACTGGCCGACCTCGCCGACGTCCACCGCCTCAGCGAAGCAGGCCGGACCCGAGGCAAGGTCATCTTCATTCCCTGATCGAACTGACTCCCCCGGAGCGGGTTCACGGCCGGAGCGTGGAGAGGAACGTCCCGTTCACGCGAACAGCGCCCCGACGGTTTCGGCGGCCAGGTCCCGCAGCCAGCCGTGGGCGCGGTCGTTGTCGTAGCGCCGGTGCCACTGCAGGTACAGCGGGACGTCGGGAAGGGTGAAGGGCAGCGGCAGTGTGGCCAGGCCGAGTTGCTCCCGTGCCGTGCGGGTGACCGCGTCCGGCAGGGTGACGACCAGGTCGGTGTCGAGGGCGAGCTGCAGTGCGAAGGCGGCGGTGGGCCCGGCGGCGGCGACGCGTCGTTCGAGCCCGAGTGCGGTCAGGGCGTCGTCGACCGGGTCGCGCAGGCTCCCGCGCCGCGAAACGGTGAGGTGCTCGGAGGCCGCGTAACGCTCGGGACTGAGCGGGCCCGCGGTGAGCGGGTGGCCCGGTCGGACGGCGAGGACCAGCCGGTCCCTGCCGACGAGGTGGTGGCGGATGTCGGGGAGCGCAGGAACGCCGGAGCTCGATTCGAGGTCGACCTCACCCCGGCGCAACTCGGCGTCGTCCGTCCCTGGTTCGGCGGACAGGCGCAGCCGGACTCCCGGGGCCCGGCGGCGGACGGCGGTGATCAGGGCCGTGCCGCATGCCGCGGTCAGGGCGTCGTGCCAGCGCACGGTGAACACCCGGTCGAGGGCCGCCAGATCGAGCTCCTGCTGCGCGGAAAGCAGCTGGTGAGCATGCTGCACGAGCGCGTGGACCTCGGCGCGCATGGCCAGCGCGCGCGTGGTGGGCACCATGCTGCGGCCGGTGCGGACCAGGATCTGGTCACCGGTGGCCTTGCGGATGCGGCCCAGGGAGCGGCTCATCGCCGGTGACGTGACGTGGAGGCGTGCCGCCGCGCCGGCGACGCTCCCCTCCTCCAGCAGGGCATCCAGGGCCGTGAGCAGGTTCAAATCCAGTTGCATGACAGTAACTCTACAAGTGAAAAGCATGCACTTGTTGTTAATGATCGGGCGCCCTACCTTCGAAGTGCGGGTGAGACAACCACCCCGCTTCAACCGATCCCCAGGGAGCCCACCATGAGCACCGTCATGCCTTTCGCCGCCGGTACGACGCTCCTGTCCGACGTGACCGCGGCGGTGCGCGCCGCCGGCGTCACCCTGCGCGACCGCTACACCTCGCACGCCCGGGGCACGAGCCTGGACGAGGTCGTCGCCGAGATCCACGCCAACGACGACGCGGTGCTGGACGTGCTGCGCGGACCGCTGCTCCGGGCCCGCCCGGGGTCGCAGTGGGCCGAGGACGAGCTGGCCGGCGGCGCCCTCCCGGCCGGGGAGTGGTGGGTCGTCGATCCCGCCGAGGGCAACATCAACCACGTCCACGGCATGGACGACTGGGCCGTCACCGCCACCCTGGTCCGCGACAACCAGCCGGTGCTCACCGTCGTCCACCTGCCGCTGACCGGCGACACCTACACCGCGGTCGCCGGCGGCGGTGCCCACCTCAACGGCCGGCCGCTGACGGTGTCCGCCAAGACCGACCTGGGCGCCGCGCTCATCGGCACCGGCCAGGCCAAGCCCGGTGAGGACGAGCACACCTTCCGGCGGATCGGCGACTCCGTCACCGCGATGCTCGTCAACGGCCTGGTCGTACGGGTGTCCGTACCCGCCACCCTGCAGCTCATCCACGTCGCCGCCGGACGCATGGACGCGTTCTGGCAGTTCTCCGACGTCCGCTCCGGCCTGGTCGCCGGCGCCCTGCTGGTCGCAGAGGCCGGAGGCACGGTCACCGACCTGGCGGGCGAACCCTGGAGCACCGCCGGCCGTGACTTCCTGGCCGCGGCCCCCGGCATCCACGGCGCCGCGCTGAAGGTCCTCGCACCGATCGTCTGACCGGCAGCCCCCCCCCGCTCGTCCCCACCCTGATACGCAAGGAGCATCACCACATGAGCAACATCGGCATCCTGGGCGCCGGCCGCGTCGGCGCCAACCTCGCCGGCAAGCTCTCCGCAGCCGGACACCACGTCACCCTCGGCAGCCGCAGCCCCGAGGAAACCGCCGCCCGCACCATCGGGCCCGCCCCGCACCTCGCCTTCGCCGACCAGCGCACCACCGCCCGCACCGCGGACATCGTGATCAACGCGACGCCCGGCGACAGCTCCCTGGACCGACTCACCGACCTGCGCACCGAACTCGCCGGCAAGATCCTCATCGACGTCTCCAACGCCACCCGCGACACGGAGGACGGTCTGCCCGGAGACCTGTGCTACCCCGGCAGCAGCCTCGCCGAGAAGCTCCAGGCCGCGCTCCCCGACACCCGTGTGGTCAAGACCCTCAACACCATGCTGTTCATGGTCATGACGGCCCCCGACACCCTGGACACTCCGGCGACCGCCTATCTCTCGGGCGACGACCAGAACGCGAAGACGACCGTCACCGATCTCCTCGGCGACCTCGGCTGGAAGCCCGAACGGATCGAGGACCTCGGCGACATCACCACGGCCCGCGCCACCGAGGCCATGATCCTGGTCGTACCCCACATCCTGCGCCGGCGGGGCTTCCAGCCGTTCGCCGTCTCCCTCGCCCGCTGACCCGGCCGGCCCCGCGCCCCGGACCACGCGCCCCGCTGCCCCTCGGCGAGCTCCGCCTCAGGGGAGGCGGAGGACGAAGTGGTGGTGCCGGCCGATGCCGGGGACGGTGTACTGGTCGCCGACCGGGGTGAAGCCGTGGTGCCGGTAGAAGCCGGCTGCCACGAGGCGGCCGCTGCACCAGACGAGCCGGCCGCCGCGTGCCGTGCAGGCGTCCAGGCCGGCGCGCAGTACGGCCCCGCCGTAGCCCTGCCCCCGTACCTGCGGCGCACTGGCCATCTTGCGGAGCCGCCAGACCCCCTCGGTCACGAAGGGGGCCAGGGCGGGGGTGTCGGGCAGGGGTTCGGTGCTGAAGGTGGCGCAGGCGGCGAGTGCGCCGCTGTCGGTACGGGCGGCCAGGTGGAAGGTGTCGGGGAGCATGTCGACGTCGGTGAGCGCGCTCTCGCGGGGCTGCCCGGGCCGCAGGACCTCCTGCCGAAGGTCCAGGATCTCTTCGACCGGGACGAAGCTGACGAACACGGTGCTCCCTCTCATGCCGTGGCGGGTGTCGCCCGCCGGGCGCGTTCCGGATGGGTAGTTTTCCAGCAAAGGGGCCCGGAAACGATGCACCGCCACCCGGTGTGCCCAGGTGATGCCCCGGCGGGCGAGTGCGGCCCGGGGCGCCCCCGCGCGGCCCGTTGTCAGCCGGCTCCCGCCCCGGGGGAGCGGTCCGGGCGGGGCGGGGTCCGCTCCTGCCGTGGTCGTGCTCCGGCTTTGGGATGGCTGAGCTGCGCGGCGTGAAGTGCGTGGCGGGTGAGGGCTTCTGCGGTGTCGGTGAGGGTGCGGGCGTGCGGGTGGTTCGCGACGGCCGGCGGGGCGGTGGGCTCGGGGACCGGTGTGCCGGTGGCGGTGGCCGCCGTCCGGCGCAGGTGGGCTGCGAGGAGGCGCAGCTGCTGCGGGTCGAGCGCCTCGTCGGCCGCTTCGTAGGGCTGGTGGACGGTGATCAGGTCGCGGAGCTCTCCGGCGGCGTCGAGGGTGTCGTCGAGCGCGGTCAGGAGTTCCGGGGGCGTTGTGGGCCGCTGGGCGAGCCGGTTTCGGCCGGCTGCCAGTTCGGTGGCGGCGGCTTCGGCCTTGAGAATGTTGTGTTCGCGTTCGAGCGGGGGGCCGAACTCGATGACGGTGGCGACGCGGTCGATGAAGCGGGCGTGGGTGTCGAGGAGGAGCTGGAGGCCCGCGGGGATGCGTGCCTGCTCGTGCGAGGGCCAGAGGAAGAGCATGGTGGCGGCTGCCAGCAGGGCTCCGCAGATGTTGTTCGCGAGGCGCTCGGCGACATCGACCCAGCCGAGCCGGCTGTCGAAGTCGGCCAGGAGCAGGAGCATGGGGGTGGCGAAGACGGGCCAGAAGCCGTAGTTGATGCCGCGGACGGGGCGGGCGATCGCCGCGCAGACCATGACGGCGAGGGCTTCGGCGACGGGCGCCTGCGGGGTGAGGACGAGCAGGACCCCGGTCAGTACGCAGCCGATGACCATGCCCCCGAGTCGTTTGACGATGCGGGAGCGGGTTTCGCCCCAGGTGGGCCGAAGGGTGGTGAGGATGCCGGTGAGGACCCAGTTGGAGTGGGGGACGTCCAGGAGGGTCACGGCGGTGCAGGCGAGGGTGAAGCAGGTGCAGACACGGATCGCGTAGCGGAACTTCGGATCGCCCTCGGCCGCCGCCCGGAGCAGGGTGGTCCAGGACCTGCGGGCCCGCTCGGGGAGCGGCGGGCGCACGACGCGGGGGCGGGGTGGCTGAGCCTCGTACCGTCCGCTGGTGAAGGGGACCATCAGGAGGGCGGCGGCCCACAGGCCGCCGGTGAGGAAGAGGAGCAGGTACTCGGTCCCGCTGATGCCGGGCTGCGGGTGGGATGCGGTGATCATCATGATCAGCGGGATGATCCCGAAGCCGGGCAGGGGTACGGCCAGGCCGAGGACGGCGGCCGCGAGGAGGGTTGCGGCCAGGTGCCCGGCGACGAGGATGCCGAGCACGGTGGCCGACGCGAGCAGGGCGACGCGCCTGAGGAGTTGCCCGGCGCGGTCGCGGGGAGTCTTCCTCGGGGTTTCCAGCAGGGTGAGGAGGGCCGCGACGGCGACCACGACGGCCGGCCGGGTCTGCCCGGTGGCCAGCCCGACGATCAGGGGGATTCCCACTCCGGCGGCCGATCCCAGGGCCAGACGCCAGTCGAAGCGGGCGGCCGCGTCCCGGGCGAGAAACGTCTCGGTCAGCCCCCGCAGGGTGTGCAGGGCCCGGACGGGGAGGGCGGTCGGCATGGTCATCCTCCGGGAGAGCGGGACCCGGGGGAGTGGCGGATGCTCGTGCGCGCACGACCGCCCGTAGCGGGTTCCAGCAGGATACCAAGGTTACCTTTGCAGTTTTACTGTTTGTCCGTTATCGTCGTGTTGTGGGAGATGAGAATTCACTGCAGCAGATCGCCGAGGAGCTCCAGCTGGCCGTGGGCCTGCTGGTCCGCCGGATGCGGGCTGCCTCCGCCGAGGGCGGGGTGACCCTCTCGCAGAGCTCCGTCCTCAAGCGCCTGGGCCGCGACGGCGCCCACACCGCGACCGAACTGGCCCGGGCCGAACGAGTCCGTCCGCAGTCGGTGATCGCCACGGTCAACGTGCTCCAGGCCGAAGGCTACGTCGAACGCACCGCGCACCCCACCGACGGCCGCCGTCAGCTCATCGCCCTCACCGACAAGGGCCGCGCCTTCCTCGCCCACCGCGAGGAAGCCGGCCACGACCTGATCGTCCAGCGCCTGGCCGACCGGCTCACCCCCGCCCAGCTGGACGCCCTCGGCCAGGCCCTCCCGGCCCTGCACCGCCTGGCCGAGGACTGACCCGGCCCGCACCCCCGGGCTCCGCCCGCAGGCGCACGGCCACACCTCCCGTGCTCACGCACGCTCCCTGCGCGTGCCCGCACCACCAGCGAACGAAGGAAGATCCTCCATGTCCGAGATCACGCTCGACAAGAACACGGCCCTGGTCCTGATCGACCTCCAGAAGGGGATCACGGCCCTGCCCGTCGTCACCCCCGCCGAGCAGATCCTCGACAAGGGCATCCGGCTCGCCGACGCCTTCCGCGCGGCCGGCCTGCCCGTCGTCCTCGTCAAGGTCGCCTGGTCCCCGGACGGCGGCGACCTTCCCACCACCCACACCGACGCACCCGGACTCACCGCCGCGCCCCCGGCCGCGTTCTCCGAGCTCCCGCCCGCACTGGCCGCCGGCGCCGACGACATCGTCATCACCAAGCGCCACTGGGGCGCCTTCACCGGTACCGAACTCGACCTCCAGCTGCGCCGCCGCGGCATCAAGCGCATCGTGCTCGCCGGCATCGCCACGAGCATCGGGGTGGAGTCCACGGCCCGCTCCGCCTGGGAGCACAGCTACGACCTCGTCTTCGCCCAGGACGCCACCACCGACATGGACGCCGACGCGCACACCCACACCTTCACCAAGATCTTCCCCAGGCTCGGCCGTGTCAGCACCACCGACGAGATCCTGACCGCCCTCAAGCACCTCGGCAACTGACCCCGGCCCGGCCGGTCGAGCCGGCATGCCGGCCCCCGGTGCCCTGCTGCGCAGTGCCCCGCCGTCCGCGGTCGTCAGGGTGACCGCGGGCCGGCTCCGGGCCTTCGCGCGGCACCAGGTATCCCATCGGCCGCGACAACCGTGACTACCGCATCGCACTGCTGCGGCGCTTTCCAGAGGAACGCGCCGCCATCACCGCGTACTTCCGGCTCCTGCGGACCTGGCGCGGACTGTTCCTCGCCGGCCTCCCCAGGCTCCCCGGCCCCACCGTGCGCCTCGCCACGCGCGCCCTGTACCGGTCCACCCCCGCCCACCTGCTGCCCTCCGCGGCGGAGGTCCTCGATTCCCTCACCGCCACCACCGAACTGCGGCGGTGAGGTCTCCGTGCGGGCCGCCGTCGAGGAGATCCTCGTGGAGGACGGCAGAGTCCCCTGACGCAGGCCGACGGGGGCAGCGGAACGCCGTTCACGGGGCCTGGTTGCCGATGCCGGGCTGCGCAAACGTCTCGGGGATCGGCAGGGTGCTCCAGCGGGTCGTGGGCCAGGCGACCAGCACTGCGCGGCCGACGACGTCCCCCACCGGAACGAAGCCGTGGGTCGCGGGATCGTCCATGTGCCAGCGGGAGTCGAGGGACTTCTGGCGGTGGTCGCCCATGACCCATAGGGTGCCCGCGGGTACCGTGAGCGGCCCGAACGGCTTGTCGTCGCAGGCCGTGTTGCCCGGATACACGTACGGCTCGTCCAGAGCCTTGCCGTTCACTTCGACCGGCCCGCCGACGCGGCACTCGACCGTGTCGCCTCCGATCGCGACGACACGTTTGATCAGGTCCTTCTCGCCGCCCGAGGGGATCAGCCCGATCGTGCTCAGCACCCTCTGGGCGACGTTGCGCTCTTCGGGCTCGTGCTCCAGCCAGCCGCCCGGATCCTTGAAGACGACGACTTCGCCCCGCTCCGGTTCTGCCCCGAACCAGGGGGTCAGCTTGTCCACCAGGACCCGGTCCCCGATCTGGAGGGTGTTCTGCATCGACCCGGAAGGGATGAGGAACGCCTGGACGAGGAAGGTCTTGATCACCAAAGCGACCAACAGGGCGACGACGGCGAGAAGCGGCACTTCCTTCCACCAGGCAGACCGGCGAAACCGCTTCCCCCGGCGCCCACCCCTCGATCGCGGGGGCGCAGCAGCTCGCGCCGACGGCTCTTCGGCCAAATCCACGGGGTGGGCCTTTCGTGATGCTTCAACTCGTCCACAAGAAGTACCACGCAGCATGAACTACCAGCACATAGCGCTTATTTGACCCATACGCGTGAGAGCGGTCCGTTGTGCCGACAGAGACGAGGATCACCGTCGGCGGCGCAGGCCGCCGCGAGCCTTACGTCCTATGTTGGGTTGTATGCACCATTTTCCCGATCCTGGAGACATCGGTCCGACCCCGGCTCCGCACCACGCCGTCGGAGCCCCGGCCCAGGCCCAGGTCCAGGCCGGCCATGGACACGGAACCGATGCCGCGGTCGTCGCGATCATCCCGGCAGGCGGGACCCAGCCCGGGCGAAGCCGCGGGCTCACTCCCAGATCCCGAACCGACAGGGCCCGCCACCTTGCCGCAATGGCCTACCTGTCCGTGCTGGGAATCCTCGCAGCGGTGGCGACCGCCCACCGGTCGGGCATCCTCTGATCCACCTGGCGGCCGCAGGCGGCGCCGATGGCGGCACCGGTCTCGCGCAGCTCCTCGGTGATCCCCGCCACGACCTGCCGGTCGGCTGCGGTCGACTCCCTTACCTGTCGGGTGACCTGGGCGAGCGTCAGCCACGCGGTCGCGGCGGTGGCGGTGACCACGACGAGGATGAAGAGCGCGAACACCCGGACCCGGAAGCTCACGCGCCCGCCCCCGCGCCGTCGGCGAGCCGGTACCCCCGCCCGTACACCGTTTCGAGCAGCCGCGGCCGCCCCGGGTCCGTCTCCAGCTTCCGCCGCAGGTTCATCACGTGGGCGTCGACCGTCCGTTCCAGGACGCCCCGGTCCAGGCCGAAGACGTGCTCGATGAGCTGGGCCCGGGTGAAGACCCGTCCCGGTTCGCGGGCGAGGACCCGCGCCTTTTACACGCTGACGTCGACCGGCGGGTGTGTTCCCGTCGGTGTCAGGGCGTGGCCGGCAGGTCGACGCGGACGGTGAGGCCGCCGCCCGGGTTCGCCGTGGCGGCGACCGTGCCGCGGTGGGCGGTGGCGACGGAGCGGACGATGGCCAGGCCGAGCCCGTGGCCGCTGCGGTCGCTGCTGACCCTCGCCCGGACACGGTAGAAGGGCTCGAAGAGCCGCTCCAGCACGGCCCGGTCCACCTGCGGGCCGGTGTTGTCGACCTCGATCACCACGCCTTCGTCTCCGCCCGCCCCCTCCTCGCGGTGGACGGACAGGTGTACCGAGCCCCCCGCGGGGAGGTTGTGGGTGAGCGCGTTGTCCAGCAGGTTCAGCAGCAGCTGCCTCAGCAGCGTGGTGTTCCCGGCGACCTCGCAGTCCGGCTCGGTCTCCGCTTCGAGCCGGATCCCGTACGAGGCCGCCTGCCCGGCCCGCTCGGCGGCGGCCCGCTCCGCGAGGGCGCTGAGGTCCACCGGCTCGGGGTCGAAAGGAGCCCGGTCGGCGGCGGCCAGGTCGAGGAGGGCCCGTACGACGTGGATGTTGCGCTCGTTGGTCTCCCACAGCATGGGGACGAGTTCCGTCAGTTCCTCACCGGTCGGGTCGTCGCCCGCGAGCTGAAGCAGGGTACGGGTGGTGGCCAGCGGGGTCAGCAGCTCGTGCGAGGCGTTCGCGGCGAACCGCTGGTGCGCTGCGAAGGACTCCTCCAGCCGGCCCAGCATGCCGTCGAAGGTGTCGGCCAGCTGCTTGAGCTCGTCCTCGGGCCCGGCGGCGCCGATACGGTCCCGCAAATTGCCGTCGGCGGCCCGCGCCGCGGCCTCGCTGATCGTGTGCAGGGGGGCGAGGAGCCGTTTGGAGAGGACCCAGCCGGCGCCGAGGCCGAGGACCATCACCAGGAGCACCCCGCCGACGGAGAAGGTGAGGACGGTGGACCACACCTCCTCCTTCGTGGTGATGTCCGCGGGGGAGCCGGCCTTCACCCCCTCGGCGGGCGCCGGGCACGGGATGTTCCCGGGGTGCGACGGGAGGGCTCCGGGCGGGGTGCAGACCTGCGGCGGCACGGACCCGGCGGGGACGTCCACCGTCCGGGTGAGGTCGTAGGTCGGGACGAAGCGCATGCCGACGTAGATGATCGCGACCATCAGCGCGCCGCACACCCCCAGTGCGCCGCCGAAGCCGAGGAAGAGCCGGCCGTGGATGCTCAGCGACCGCCGTCCGGACCTGCGCGGCGCGGGCCGTCTCATTCGGTGCCCAGGTAGTAGCCCGCGTTGATCGCGGTGTGCACCAGCTGGGGTTCGCCGAGCTTCTTGCGCAGGGTGTGCACGACGAGGCGGGCCGCGTTGGTGAGGGGGTCGGTCTGCGCGTCCCAGGCCTTGTCGAGGAGGTACTGGGCGCTGAGCACACCGCCCTCGGCGCGCATCAGGAGTTCCAGTACGGCCAACTCCTTTCGGGTGAGCCGGATTTCGGCGCCCGCGCGGGTGACCCTTTGGCGGTGGGTGTCGAATTCGATGCCGGCGTACGAAAGGACCGGGGCGTGCGTCATCGGACTGCGGCGGTACAGGGCGCGCAGCCGCGCCACCAGTTCGGGAAAGTCGAAGGGTTTGGCCAGATAGTCGTCGGCGCCCAGGCCCAGGCCCTCGACCTTGTCGCCGAGGCGCCCGGCGGCCGTCAGCATCAGCACCCGGCATCCGAGCCGCATCTCCATGATCCGGCGGCACACCTCGTCCCCGTGGACCCCGGGCAGGTCACGGTCCAGGACCACGGCGTCGTAGTCGTAGACGGCCACCCGCTCCAGGGCCGTCGCCCCGTCGTGCACCACGTCCACCGCGATGGCCTCCCGACGCAGGCCCATCTCCAGGGCCCGTGCCATGTACTGCTCGTCCTCCACCACCAGCACGCGCACGCGCGACAACCTTTTCTTTTCATTAATTCACCGGGGCACGTCCCCGGCCCGGCCACCGCTTCCGGCCTCGTACCGCATCCGTCTTATCAAACGCCAGATTTGATCCGTGTATGAAACCCGTGGCGCCGCCGGGATTCGCATACACCGCTCAAAAACCCGCCTTCGTAGCGTGGCGGCCATGAATCTGTTCAAGCGAGCCTGGTGGCGGCTACGGGGCCATCTGGGCAAGACGGTGATGCTGGTCGGGCTCTTCTTCGTCATCTGCACCCTGGTCCTGTCGGGGTTCCTGATCCAGTCGGCCGCGGCACGCGCCGCCGAATCGGCGAAGAACAGCGTGGGCGCCGTGGCCACGATGCAGCTGGACCTCAACGCCCTGATCAACTCCGGGAAGTCGCAGAAGCCCTCCGGCGGGCAGGGCGGCATGATCGGCGCCGAGGGCGACCTGAGCCGCGGACTGGTGGACAAGATCTGCAAGTCCTCGGTGGTGGCGCAGTGCAACTACTCGAAGGACGGCGGCGCGGCCCCCACGGACCAGGTCAAGCTCCACCAGCCGGTCCCGAAGCCGGCCGGCCAGGACTCAGGCGGCGCGGACTTCTTCAAGGCGGACGGCGTCCGGGACCTGGACGCGGTCTCCGCCTTCCGCAACGGCGACTCGAAGATCATCGCCGGTTCCGGCATCAAGCCGGACACGAAGAACGACATCGTGGTCATCGAGGAGCGCGTGGCCAAGGACAACAACCTCAAGGTCGGAGACAAGGTCAAGCTCAACGCCAACATCCAGAACCCGGACGGCCGGCTCGGCACCAAGGAGATGGACTTCACGGTCGGCGGCATCTACACCAACGGCGTCCCCGACCCCCGCACGTACGTCCCGCCGATGATGGCCCCCTCGAACCAGATCTACGTCAGCCCGGACGGCGCGACCCGCCTGGACGGCAAGGAGCCGGCCGCCGACGGAGGCGTCCTCAAGCAGGCCACCTTCACCCTGCGCGACCCCGGCGACATGGACAAGCTGAAGGAGGACGCGAAGGCGGCCGGAGCCGACCTCAAGATCTTCCCGCTGACGATCAACGACAAGCAGTACAAGACCCTCGTCGGCCCGATCGGCAAGACGGCCGACTTCGCCTCCATCACGGTCTGGCTCGTGGCCGTCGCCGGCACGGTCATCCTCGCCCTGATCATCGCCTCCAACCTGCGCGAGCGCCGCAAGGAGATGGGCATCCTGCTCTCCCTCGGCGAGAAGAAGCCCAAACTGCTCGGCCAGCACCTGGTCGAGGTGATCGTCTGCGCGGTCCTGGCCATCGGCTTCGCCGCCGCGGGCAGCCAGTTCCTCTCCCAGGCCATAGGCAACCAACTGCTCTCCGGCGAGGTCTCCTCCGCCAACGAACAGGCCGCGAACGAGGCCAACAAGCCCGACCCCTCCAACGTCAACGGCGGCCCGAGCAACAACGACGAACCGAAGATCGAGCCCATCGACTCGATGGACATCCGGCTCGGCCCCGCCGACATAGGCAAGATCGGCGCCACCGGACTCGGCATCGCCGTCCTGGCCACCCTGATCCCCGGCGCCCGTGTACTGCGCCTCAATCCGCGCGACATCCTCACGAAGGGCGACTGACGTGGCCACCCCGATCCTCGAACTCAGCGGCCTCAGCCGCGCCTACCAGAGCGGAAACCGGCGGCGCACCGTCCTCAAGGGCATCGACTACGCTTTCGAAGCGGGCCGGATGTACGCCGTGGTCGGCCCCTCCGGCAGCGGCAAGACCACCCTCCTGTCCCTCGCCAGCGGGCTGGACTCGCCCACCACGGGCAGCATCCGCTTCCAGGGCCAGGACGTCGCCCGGCTGGGCCTCGGGCGCTACCGCAACCGCCATGTCGCCACGGTCTTCCAGTCGCTGAACCTGCTCACCTACATGACCGCCGTGCAGAACATCACCTCGGCCATGGAGATCACCGGGGTCAAGGGCGTCAACCGGAAGCGGCGCGCCGTCGAGCTCCTCGACCTCCTCGGCATCGACAAGGCGGACCAGAACCGCCGCACGCTCCAGCTCTCCGGCGGCCAGCAGCAGCGGGTCGCCATCGCCCGGGCCCTGGCCTGCGAGGTCGACATCCTCTGCGCCGACGAACCGACCGGCAGCCTCGACCACGATACGGCGGCCGGAATCATCGAGGTGTTCCGCAAGCTGGCCCACGACGAGGGCAAATGCGTGATCGTGGTGACCCACTCGCGCGAGGTCGCCGGCTCCTGCGACGAGGTGCTGCAGCTGAAGCGGGGCAAACTCATCAGCGTGTGAGCGGGGGCCCGCCGGGGTCCGGCCTTCCGGCCCGTCCCTCCGCCCCCGCGCCCAGGTCTGTCTTGAAGGTCCCGGCCCCAGCTCTCCACCCACGGCTGGGGCCGGTGGCCCGCAGCACGTTTGCGGGCTCCCCGCACGACGTAGGGCGTGCGATTGCTCCACATGGCAGGAACGGATCACTCCGCTTAGCGTGATCCGTATGGGTACACCCGGAGAGCCCGTATCGCTGACCGAACCCGGCGCACCTCGCTCCCCGGAGCCGAGGGGCAGACGCGGACCCGACGTCGATCATCCCTCCCACCGGTGGTGGGTGCTGGGCGTCATCGGGCTCGCGCAGCTCATGGTGGTGCTCGACGCCACCATCGTGAACATCGCGCTGCCCTCCGCCCAGGCCGACCTCGGCTTCAGCGACGGCAACCGGCAGTGGATCGTCACCGCGTACGCACTCGCCTTCGGCTCCCTGCTGCTGCTCGGCGGCCGGATCGCGGACCTGATCGGCCGCAAGAAGGTCTTCCTCATCGGACTCGTCGGCTTCGCGCTGGCCTCGGCACTCGGCGGCGCCGCCACCAGCTTCGGCATGCTGGTCTCCGCACGCGCACTCCAGGGCGTGTTCGGCGCGCTCCTCGCACCGGCCGCGCTGTCGCTCCTCACCACCACCTTCACCGACCCCAGGGAACGGGCGAAGGCCTTCGGGATCTACGGCGCGATCGCCGGCGCCGGCGGCGCGGTGGGGCTCCTGCTGGGCGGGCTGCTGACCGAGTACCTCGACTGGCGCTGGTGCCTCTACGTCAACCTCATCATCGCCGTGGTCGCCTTCGTCGGCGCGGTCCGCCTCCTGCAGCCCGGAGCCCCCGCCGACCGGCCCAAGCTCGATGTGCCGGGCACGATCCTGGTCTCCGCCGGGCTCTTCTGCATCGTCTACGGCTTCTCCAACGCCGAGACGCACGCCTGGAGTTCGGCCCAGACATGGGGCTTCCTGGTGGTCGGCGCCGTACTCATGGCCGCGTTCGTGTGGCGGCAGACACGAGCCGCGCATCCACTGCTCCCGCTGAGGGTCGTCCTGGACCGGGACCGCGGCGCTTCCTTCGCGGCCATGTTCATCTCGGGCGCCGGAATGTTCGGGGTCTTCCTGTTCCTGACGTACTACCTCCAGCAGTCCCTCCACTACTCGCCCGTGAAAACCGGCTGCGCCTTCCTTCCGATGGTCGCCGTGATGGTCGTCGTCTCGGTGGTCACGACCAACAACCTGGTCCCTCGCTTCGGCGCCAAGCCGATCGTCCCCACCGGCATGCTCCTCGCGGCCGGCGCCATGGTCTGGATGACACAGCTCGACCTGACGAGCACCTACGTCCCGCACGTGCTGTTCCCGCTGATGCTGATGGGCCTCGGCCTGGGTCTCGTCTTCGCGCCGGGCATGAGCCTGGCGACCTACGGCGTGGCCCCGCACGACGCGGGTGTGGCCTCGGCCATGGTCAACACCAGTCAGCAGGTGGGCGGTTCGATCGGCACCGCGCTGCTGAACACGCTCGCCACCAGTGCGGCCACCAGCTACCTGGTGGGCAGGAAGCCGACTCCCGGCGCGCAGGCGCAGGCACAACTGGAAAGCTATTCCACCGCGTACTGGTGGTCGGCCGCGTTCTTCGTCCTGGGAGCCCTGATCACGGTGGCCCTCTACCGGCGCGGTGCGCCGCGGATCCACCCGGTGGACGAAACCGCGGCCCCGGCCGTCCACATGTGACCGTCCACTGGGAGATCAGGCCCTTCTCCACCATGGTCTCGGCAGCGGCGACGACGGCTTCACACCCGGACAGGCCGGCATCAGCAACGAGTACTACCTGCGGCTCGAAGACACACGACCGACAAGAGACCGCAATACTGGAGCGGAATCGGCGCCCGGCCGAAGGCCGTTGATGCCGGCATGACCATCGGAGTAGTTCTTCACACGACCGGCCCCGAGAACCAGATCGACGCCACCGTGCGGCTCGCCGAACAGGCCGCGCAGGCGGGGCTGCGCTCGGCCTGGTTCGGGCAGACCTTCGGGGCCGACTCCCCGCAGCTCGCCGCCATCGTCGGGCGGGAGGTACCGGCCCTGCAGGTCGGCACGTCCGCCATCCCCGTGTTCGGCCGCCACCCGCTGATCGTCTCCAGCCAGGCCCAGACGGCGCAGGCCGCCACGCACGGCCGCTACCACCTGGGACTGGCCCTCGGCACGAAGCTGCTGACCGAAGGCGGCTTCGGCATCCCCTTCGAGCGTCCCGTCGCCCGACTGCGGGAGTTCCTCACCGCCCTGCGCCCGCTCACCGAGACCGGCACGGCGGACTTCCGCGGCGAGCTGCTCACCGCCACCACGCCGATCCCGGCGCGCGTACCGGGAGCCGAGATCCCGGTACCGCTGCTCGTTGCCGCGATGGGACCGCAGGCCCTGCGCGTCACCGGAGAGCTGGCCGACGGCGTACTGCCCTACCTCGCCGGTCCGCGCGCCCTGGCCGAGCACATCGTCCCGGCCGTCACCGCGGCGGCCGAGGCCGCAGGGCGGCCCGCACCCCGCATCGTGGCCCTCGTCCACGGCGTGGTCACCGACGACGTGGAATCCGTTCGGGAGAAGGCCACCGAACAGCTCGCCTTCTACGAACAGATTCCCTCCTACGCCAGGATCGTGGAACTGTCCGGCGGCCGACGGGCAGCCGATGTGGCCGTCATCGGCGACGAGAAGACGGTGGCTGCCGAGGTCCGGCGCTACCGGGATGCCGGGGCCACCGAAGTGGTGTTCTCGGGAACCGACCTCGCCGGAGAGGCCGACCGGCTGCGCACCTGGGCCCTCCTGGGAGAACTGGCGAACTGACCTTCCCCGGGGACGGGCCCGACCATGAAGTTACCGCGGGGTAGTCTCGGGTCCAGCCGGAGCGGCCGCGCCCGGCCCTGTGAAGGGGGAACCATGCCTCGTACGCTGACGGTGTCCGACAGCATCGTCGTCCGTGCCCGTCCCGCGGAGGTCTACCGGCGCGTGTCCGATCCCGCCCGGATGGGGGAGTGGAGCCCGGAGAACCTCGGCGCCACCGTACACGGCGGCGCCCGTGAGTCGAAGGTCGGGATGGTCTTCGACGGCCGCAACAAACGCGGTGCCTTCCGCTGGACCACCCGGTGCACCGTGACGGCGCTCGAGCAGGACCGGCTGTTCCGGTTCCGGGTGCATGCCATCGGTGTCACGCGGCCGCGGCTGCCGGGGCCCATCGCCACGTGGGAGTACCGCTTCGAGCCCGTACCGGAAGGGACCCGGGTGACCGAGACGTGGACCGACGACCGCCGCTCGTGGCCGGACTTCGTGGCGAACGCCTTCGACCGGGTCGCGACGGGCGGAAGCGTCTTCGCCGACTTCCAGCGCAGGAACATCGGCACGACCCTGCGCAACCTCAAGAAGGCCCTGGAAACCGGCTGAACCGCCGGGCTCCCGGTTGATCACGGGCCCGCCCGCCCCTCACCGGTTCGGGTGGTTCTCCGTACCGGCCGATTCCTCAACGCACCCCTTCCGACCGGCTCGTATGCCCGTCGGGCACGTCTGCGACGTCAATCCGCGCGTTTGCTCAGGCTGTTGCCGAATGCGAGAAAAGGGCGGCGCAGGCGCGATTGCCTGAGGCAACGAGGGGAGCAGTACGTGGGCGGTATCACTCTGGTGACGGACGAGCAGGCCGCTCCGCGGCCGGCTCCGGTCCGCTTCGAGAAGACGAGCCGTCCCGAGCCGGAAGGCCGGGACATCGCGAGCGGGCCGCCGCCCTCCGCCGAAGTGGGTGCGGCGCCCGCGGAGTTCAGCCCGCGCCGGATCCGGCTGGTGTTCGTGGGGCTGATGCTGGCGCTGCTGCTCGCCGCGCTGGAACAGATGATCGTCGCCACGGCGCTGCCGAAGATCGTCGGGGAACTCCAGGGCCTGGACCGGATGTCGTGGGCCATCACGGCCTATCTGCTCACCTCCACCATCGGGCTGCCGCTCTACGGCAAGCTCGGTGACCTCTTCGGCCGCAAGAGCGTCTTCCAGTTCGCCATCGTGGTCTTCGTCATCGGTTCCGCGCTGGCGGGCTGGTCGCGCACCATGAACGAGCTCATCGCCTTCCGCGCGGTCCAGGGGATCGGCGCCGGCGGCCTCATGATCGGTGTGCAGGCGATCATCGCGGACATCGTGCCGCCCCGGCAGCGCGGCCGCTTCATGGGGCTGATCGGCGCGGCCTTCGGCCTCGCTTCCGTCGCCGGACCGCTGCTCGGCGGATTCTTCACCGACCATGCGTCGTGGCGCTGGTGCTTCTACATCAACGTCCCGTTCGGGCTCATCACCATGGCTGTCATCGCCGTCGTGCTGAAACTCCCCAAGCCCAGGGTCCGGCCCCGCCTCGACGTGATCGGCGCCGTGCTCCTCGCCGCGGCCTCGACCTGCCTGGTGCTGCTGACCAGTTGGGGCGGCACCGAGTACGCCTGGGACTCCCGGATGATCCTGGGTCTCGCCGTCGGCGCTGCCGGAACGTCCCTGCTCTTCGTGGTCGCCGAGCACCACGCGGCCGAACCGATCATTCCGCTGCGGTTGTTCCGCGACCCGGTGTTCACGGTCACCGCTCTGGTCGGGGCCGTCGTCGGCATCGCGCTGTTCGGCGCCGCCAGTTACCTGCCGACCTACCTCCAGATGGTCGAGGGCGCCACCGCCACCGAGTCCGGGCTGCTCATGCTGCCGATGATGGGCGGGGTCGTCGTCGCCTCCATCGTCTCCGGCCAACTGATCAGCAGGACCGGCCGGTACAAGGTCTACCCGGTCCTCGGCGGGGCACTGTCCACCCTCGGCATGTGGCTGCTGTCCCGGCTGGAGACCGGCACGACCCAGCTCGCGTACAGCGTGTGGATGGCCGTCCTCGGCGTCGGCATCGGGCTCGTGCTGCCGGTGCTGGTCCTCGCCGTGCAGAACTCGGTGCGGCCCACCGACCTCGGCACCGCCACCAGCGCCAACAACTACTTCCGGCAGATGGGCGGCAGCATCGGCGCCGCCGTCTTCGGCACGGTCTTCGCCGGCCGGCTTGCCGATGCCCTCGCCGACCGGCTGCCCGCCGGCGCCGGGCTCCCCGACCCCTCCGCCATCACCCCGCAGCTGGTGCACTCCCTGCCGCCGGCCATCAGGGACGCGTACATCGCGGCCTACGCCGAAGCGATGCCGCGGATCTTCCTCTACCTCGTGCCGGTGCTCGCCCTCGGCCTGCTCATCGCCTGCTTCCTCAAGGAGAAACCGCTGGTGTCCCACAACGCTCCCGCAGCCGATCCGCTGCTCTCCGAGGCCCTCCCGCAGCCGCTCCCCGGCGAGGTACCGGCAGCACGGACCTCGACCTCCGCCTCCGAGCCCGGCGGACTGCCCGTCTGCGGAACGGTCCGGCACCCCGACGGCAGCACGGTCCCCGGCGCCGCCCTGACCCTGATCGACGTGAGCGGCCGTCAAGTCGGCCGGAGCGCCGGCGGAGCCGACGGACGCTTCGCACTGAGCGTGCGCGGCCCCGGTTCGTACGTCCTGATCGCGGCGGCCGGCGGCCATCAGCCGCAGGCCGTCAGCGTGACCGTGGGCGAGCGGCCGGTCGAGCTCGACGTGGTGCTCGGCGGCGCCGGACGGCTCGCCGGCGCCGTCGTCACGGCCGACGGCACCCCGGTCCGCGACGCGGCCGTCACCCTCACCGACGTCCGGGGCGAGGTGGTCTCCTCCACCCGGACCGACCCGGAAGGCATGTACGTCATCCCGGACCTGGTGGCGGGGGAGTACACGCTTGCCGCGAGCGCACCGGCGTTCAGGCCGGCCGCACTGCCGGTGAGCGTGCAGGCCTCCCGCGAGACCCGCCAGGACGTGGAGCTCGCCGGCGGCGCGGTCCTGCGCGGCACGGTGCGCGCCGCCGCGGGGAGGCCGGTCGAGGACGCCAGGGTCACCCTGCTCGACTCGGCCGGCAACGTGGTGGACACCCTGACCACCGGTTCGGACGGGACCTTCCGCTTCATCGACCTGCCCTCGGGCGAGTACACGGTCATCGCGGCGGGCTATCCGCCCGTGGCGACGGTCCTGCAAGTCGCGGGCGGCGCGCGCACCGAGCGGGACGTACGGCTCGGACACGAGGACTGACGGCCTGCTGCTCGCCGTCCTCACACTGGTCGGGGCCTGGGGGATCGTGCCGTCAGTACACGGCGATCGCCCGGTCCTCGATCCGGTGGACCCGGACCGGGGTGTCGAAGATGCCGGTCAGCACCTCGTCGCGCATGAGTTCCGCCGCGCTCCCGGAGGCTGCGATCCGGCCTTCGCGCAGGGCGATGATGCGGTCGGAGTAGGCGGCCGCGAAGTTGATGTCGTGGACGATGAGCACGATCGTCTTGCCGAGTTCGTCGGCGGCCTGCCGCAACTGCCGCATCATGCGCACCGAATGCTTCATGTCGAGGTTGTTCAGCGGCTCGTCGAGCAGGATGTAGTCCGTGTCCTGGGCCAGCACCATGGCCACGTACGCCCGCTGGCGCTGCCCGCCCGAGAGCTGGTCGAGGTAGCGGTGGCTCAGCTCGCCGAGCTCCAGGAACTCCAGGGCCTGCTCCACGAGGGCGGTGTCGCGGGGGGTGGTCCGGCCCCGGCTGTGCGGGAAGCGGCCGAAGCCGACGAGCTCGCGGACGGTGACCCGGGCCGTGAAGTGGTTCTCCTGGCGCAGCACGGACAGGATCCGTGCCACGTCCTGGGACTTGGCGGTGTGCACGTCGATCCCGTCGACCGTCACCGTTCCGGCCGTCGGCTCGCAGATCCGGCCGAGCACGGTGAGCAGCGTGGACTTCCCCGCCCCGTTCGGGCCGACCAGCGAGGTCACCCCGCCGGCCGCGATGGTCCCCGACACGGGTCCGAGCACGGTCCTGCCCTGGTACTCCTTGCGGACGTCGCGGAACTCGATCACAGGGATCCCTTTCGGAGCAGGTGGGCGAGGAAGAGGATGCCGCCGAGGAACTCGATGACCACGGTGAGCATTCCGGACGCGTAGAAGACGTGCTCCATCACGAACTGGCCGGTCACCAGGGTCAGCAGGCCCATCAGGAAGGCCAGCGGCAGGACGACCGCGTGCCGGTGCGTGCCCGCGAGTTGGTACGCGAGCGTGGCGACGACGAAACCGAAGAAGGTCATCGGGCCGACCAGCGCGGTGGACAGTGCGAGCAGCACCGAGACCAGCACCAGGGACCCGGTCAGCTCCGCCTTGTACGGGATCCCGAGCCCGGTGGCGGTGTCCCGGCCCAGCAGCAGGACGTCAAGGCGGCGGTGGCGACGCCACACGAGGACTCCGATCACCGCGCACACGCCGAGCGCGAGCGGCAGATGGGTCGGGTCGGCGGCGCTGAGCCGGCCGAACAGCCGGGCGGAGAGCACGTCGTACTGGGACGGGGACAGCAGCCGCTGGAGGAAGGTCGACAGGCTGGCGAAGGCGAGCCCCAGGCAGACCCCGACGAGCAGCATGACGTGCAGGTTGCCGAGGCGCCCGGCGAACAGGGAGCGGAAGAGGAGCGTGGAGAAGCAGACCATCAGGCCGGTCTGGGCGAGGAGTTTGGGCAGCCCGTCGGTGGCGGCGAGCACGCTGCCGCCGAACACGAACACCGTCAGGGTCTGCATCAGGGTGTAGACGGACTCGAAGCCCATGATCGACGGCGTCAGCAGCCGGTTCCGGGTCACGGTCTGGAACAGCACCGTCCCGACGGCCTGGCAGAACGCCGCCACGGCCATCGCCCCGAGCAGCGTGAGCCGCCGCTCGAAGGCGAAGGCGAAGGAGCCGCGGACGAAGAGGAAGAGGAAGGCGGCGACGGCGGGCACCAGCAGCCCGGCCGCGATCAGGACCCGGGTGCGCGGGGCGGGCGCGCGCAGCCCCGTAGGGACCGGAAGGAACGAGAGCTCAGCCATGGAGGGTCCGCCGCTGTCGCAGGATCATGCCGATGAAGAGGGTGGCGCCGACCGCGCCGAGGATCACCGAGGCCGGGATCTCCAGCGGGAAGACCACCACGCGCCCGATCAGGTCGCACAGGGTCATGAGCGCGACGCTGCCGATCACCACCCAGGGCAGGTTGGCCCGTACGTCGTCGCCGCGCAGGAGGGAGACGAGGTTGGGGACGACCAGGCCCAGGAAGGGGACGAACCCGACGACGATGGTGGTGACCCCGGTCGCCAGGGCCACCATCGACACCCCGATGAGCAGGATCCGTTCGTGGCGCAGGCCGAGGTTGGTGGCGACGTCCTTGCCGAGTCCGGCGATGGTGAACCGGTCGGCGGCCAGATAGAGGCCCGCCACGATCAGGCCGACGACCCACAGGGGTTCGTACTGGCCGCGCACGATGCCGCTGAACCCGCCGGAGCGCCAGGTGGTCAGCATCTGCAACAGGTCGGCGCCGGAGGCCAGGTACAGGGTGAGCGCGCTGACCACCGAGCCCAGCATGATGCCGACCAGCGGGACCACCACCGAGGAGCGCAGCCAGACCCGGCGCAGCACCCCGAGGAAGGCCATGGTCCCGGCGAAGGCGAAGGCACTGGCCGCGCCCATCCGTACGAGGACGGGCGCGGCGGGGGCGAACAGCGCGAGCAGCAGGATGCCGAGGGCCGCCCACTCGCTCGCCCCGGTGGTGGTCGGCTCCACGAAACGGTTCTGCACGAGCATCTGCATGATGACGCCGCTGACTCCCATCGCGGCGGCCGAGAGGACCAGGGCGAGGGTCCGGGGGACGCGCGAGATGAGGAACATGTCCCGCGCGTCCGGGTCTTCGAGCAGGGTGCGCAGGGAGATGTCGTACCCGCCGACGAACAGGGAGGTGACGACGAGGGCAGCGGTCCCGCAGGCGGCGGCCAGGAGCGGGAGGCTCTTGCGCATGCGCCTGGGGGCGGGCGTGGGCGGGGACACGGGTGGGGACACGGGCGTGGACACGGGTGGGGGCATGTGCGTGGCTCCGGCGCGGGCGGCTGTGGGGTCAGCTCTTGGCGGTGAAGGCCTGGGCGACCTGGCCGAAGGCCTCGGTGTAGGCCTGGATGCCCTCCGTGACGTAGAAATCGGGGGCCAGGTGCACGATCTGGTCCTTGGTCCGGAAGGTGGTCTTCGCCCAGGCCTGCTGGCCGTCGACGAGCGTCTTGGCCGGGGTGGTGTCGCCCTTGCCCACGGCGGCGTCGCGGTCGAAGAGGATCATCCAGTCGGGGTTGAGCTGAGCGATGGTCTCGGGGGCCAGGCCGGAGTTGTTGTGCACCGAGGTGCTGTCCTGGCCGGCGGGGTCGAGCACGTTCTTCAGGTCGAGCGGGGCCATCAGGCGGCCGATGCGGCTCGCGCCGTTGTCGATCTTTCCGGCGCTGGCGACGCCGAGGAACACGCTCTCGCCGTTGGTGGCCCGGCCGGCGGCCTCCGCGGACGCGTCGAGGGCGGCGACGAGTTCCTCCGCCTTCCCCTCCTGGCCGAAGATGGCGCCCAGGGTGCGGGTCTGCTTCTTCAGGGAGGCCACGTAGCCGCCCTCGGCCTCGTCGTCGGGGGAGACGTCGATGGTCTTGGCGATCTTGTTGAGCTTGCCGGTGTGCTCCGCGAAGCGGTAGCCCCCGATGATCAGGTCCGGCTCGGCCTCGTTGACGGCCTCGAAGAGCGGCTCGCGGTGACCGCCCGCGTCGGCGACCTTCCCGTCCTTGGCCCAGTCCTCGAAACCGGTCTTGGGGAGCAGGGACTTCGGCACGGCGACCGGGGTCACGCCGAAGGCCCGCAGGGTCGCGAAGGAAGTGTTGTCCAGGGCGGCGACGCGGACCGGCTTGAACGGAACGTCCATCGCGCCGTCGGCCGTCTCGACGGTACGGCTCTGGCCGGCTGCCTCTCCGCCGCTACCGGTGCCGGAGCAGGCGCCTAGTACGAGTACGGAGGCCGTGACCGCAGCCGTGGTGATCGCCGTTTTACGCAGCCGCAGGGAACGCAAGGGTGCCCAACTCCTCAGAATCACAGGTCAGGACGGGGGATCGCCCTGGAACTTAGGTAACCCTAACGTTGACCTGTGGACCGGCAGTGCCGTCCGGGGCGAGCGGTGAGGAGGACGAGCCCAAGGCCTGACGAGGACAGGGCCTAAGTCCTGCGGACGATCCGTCAGGCGGTGTCCTGAAGTACCGGAACGGCCGGCCGCGCCGGATGGCCGTGGAGTCAGCCGAGGCGGGATCCGATCCGCACCCTCATTTCGACGACCGCCCGGCGCAGATCCTCGGGCGGCTCGGTGTCTTCGAGCAGCCCGAGGAGCACCATCAACGCCCGTGCCTCGTCCGCGCTGATGAGCTTCAGGCGCGGCTCGGTCACCCCGTCGAGCAGTACGTCCAGGAGTTCCGTGGTCTCGTCCATGCCGGGAACAACGCCGGACCGGCTCGCTGGTCACCCTGCCCTCGCACGCCGTACCGGACGGGATGCGGCCAAGGCCGAGGGTCCCCGCCGGGCGCGGAGATCACCAGACCGTGCCGAAGAACCGCGTCCACCAGCTGGGCCGCGCCGCGAAAGGCTCCAGAGCGCTGGGGCCCTCGTAGTCGCTCTCCAGCAGCTCCTCGGGCACGCTCACGTAGCCCAGTTCGGCCAGCGCCCGCTCCACGGTGGCGAGGTCGGCGGGGTCCAGCGCCCCCTCCTCCCGGGCCTCGTCCGTGCCGAGGAACGCCCCCGGATTGTCGGCGCAGACCTCGGCGAGGTAGCCGAACTTGCTCACGCAGACGACGATCCGCGTCCCGCAGACCGTCGCGTCCGCGGGCACGTGGACGCGCCCGTACTCGCTGGAGTCCTGGGTGTCCCGCTCGGACTCGCAAGGGGCCCCGAAGTCCGCTTCGAGCCGGCGCACCAGCCCACTGAACGCGAGGCCGGTCGCGGCGCGGTCGTAGTGCAGCGGCCGTTGAAGCCGTTCCGGGTCGTCGAGTTCCTTCAGGAGGGCCAGCAGTTCAGTCTCGCTCATCGCCATCCGTACATCCTGCCGCCCGGTACGAGCGGGCCCTTGCCCTGCTGCGGGGGCACACCCCGCCGCCCGGGCCCTATCGCCCACTCCGCTCCATCAGCGCCGAGCACCGCTTCACCGCGCGGGTCGGGTCCGCAAGTGGAGTTCATGCCACTGTCATACTCACCCCTTGCCACCCCCAGGTCCGCTCGCTGATGATCTGCGCATGCCAGCAGACCTCCGTGCCCACCGCGCACCGGCCCCGCCCCTGCCGCGTCGCGTGCGGATCGGGTACGGGCTCGGCTCCCTGTGCACCGGCACGTTCGCCACCGTGCCGGGGCTGATCCTGCTCTACTACCTGACCAACATCCTCGCGGTCCCGGCGGCCGTCGCCGGGGCGGCGGTCTTCCTGCCCAAGGCGTGGGACGTCCTGATCAACCCCCTGGTCGGCGTGGTGTCCGACCGCAGCCGGCTGCGCGGCGGCCCTCGCCGCCCCTTCCTGCTCGCCGGTGCCTGCACCCTCCCCCCACTGTTCGTCCTGCTGTTCGCGGCGCCCCCGCTGCGCGGTGCGGCCGCCGCCGGATACGTGGCCGTGGTCTTCCTGCTGGCCGCCACCGCGTACGCCGTCTTCCAGGTGCCGTACGTGACGATGCCCGCCGAGATGACCGAGGACCCCGTCGAACGCGGCCGGATCCTCGGCTGGCGCGTGGGCTTCCTGGGCGTCGCGATCCTGCTGTCCGGAGCGCTCGCCCCGGCCCTCGCGCAGGCCGACGGGGGCAGTCCGGCGAGCTACCGGCTGATGGGGGCCGCCGTCGCCGTGCTGCTGGCCTTCGGCATGTTCGGCGCCTGGTTCACCACCCGCTGGGCACCGCGGGCCGCCCGCAGCGAGTCGGAGCCCTCGCTGCGCGCCCAGTTGGCGACCGCCCGCTCCCACCGGCCGTTCCTCCACCTCGCCGGTATGTGGACGCTCCAGGCCCTCGCCGTCGGCGTGATGCTCGCCGGTGTGCAGTACTTCGCCACGTACACCCTCGGTTCGCCCACCGCCGTCACCCCGCTCTTCGCCTGCCTCATCGGCCCCCTCGTCCTCTTCATGCCGCTGTGGAGCGGACTGTCCCGACGGTGGGGCGTGAAGAACGCCCAGTGGGCGGCCTCCCTGCTGTTCCTCGCCGGCGCCCTGCTCCTCGCCCTCACCCCGACGGTCGGACCCGGTCTCGGCTACGCCGCGGTCGCGGTCGTCGGAGTGGCCTACGCCGGACTGCAGCTGCTCCCCCTGACCATGCTGGCGGGCACCCTCGCCGCGGACGCGGCCCGCACCGGCAAGCGCCGTGCCGCGACGTTCACCGGGCTGTGGACGGCCGCCGAGACCCTCGCGTTCGCGCTCGGCGCGGGCGTCTTCGCCCTGGTCCTCACAGTCACCGGGTTCCGCTCCTCCGACGCGGACCACCGGGTCGCCCAGCCCGAGGCGGCCCTCACCGGCATCACGGCGGGCATGAGCGTGCTCCCCGCCGTCCTCACCGCCGCCAGCCTGTGGCTGCTGCACCGGTACCGCGAGGAGCCCGCCGAGGCCACCGCGCACGACCCCGCACCCGTAGCCGCACCCGTACCGTCCGAACCGCCCCGGCAGGAAGAGAACAACACCCGTGTCGACTGAACCCACCCGCGCCCTGCCGGGCGGCCGCACACCGGACGACGTACTCGCCGAACTGCGCTCCCTGCGGGAGGCCGACGCGCCCACCCGGGGCGGCCGGACCTTCGCCTACGTCTACGACGCCGGCCTCGACGGCCTCGACGAGCTGGCCGCCGCCGCGTACACCGCGTATGCCACCGTCAACGGGCTCGACCCGACCGTCTTCCCGAGCGTGGCCCGACTGGAGAACGACCTGGTGGGCGCCGTCGCGTCGGTCCTCGGCGCGCCGGGCGCCCAGGGCACCTTCACCAGCGGCGGGACGGAGAGCATCCTGCTCGCGGTGAAGACCGCACGGGACCACGCGCGGGCCGTGCACGGGATCACCGCGCCGCAGCTCGTGCTCCCGTCCACCGCGCACGCCGCCTTCCACAAGGCCGCCCACTACCTGGGCCTGGAGACCGTCGTCGTCCCCGTCGATCCGGTCACCTTCCGCGCCGACGCCGACGCGATGGCCGCCGCCCTCACGGACCGCACGGCGCTCGTGGTCGCCTCTACGCCCTCGTACGCCCACGGGGTGATCGACCCGGTGCCCGAGATCGCCGCGGCCGCCGCCCGGCGCGGCGTGCTCTGCCACGTCGACGCCTGCATCGGCGGCTGGCTGCTGCCTTACCTGCGGCGGGCCGGACGCGAGGTCCCGCCGTTCGACCTGTCCGTGCCCGGGGTCACCTCGCTCTCCGTGGACCTGCACAAGTACGGGTACGCGGACAAGGGCGCCTCCGTCGTCCTGTACCGGGACGCCGAGCTGCGCCGCTACCAGTACTTCGCCCACGCGGGCTGGCCCGGCTACCCGGTGGTCAACCCGACGGTCCAGGGCACGAAGTCCGGCGGCCTGCTCGCCCAGGCATGGGCGGTGCTCCAGTACGTCGGCGAGGAGGGCTACACCGCGTTGGCCGCCCGGGTGGCCGAGGCATCGGACCGGCTGCTCGCGGGGCTGCGCGGGATCGACGGGCTGCGCGTCCTGGGCGAACCGGCCGCCGGGCTGGTGGCGTTCACGGCCGCAGCCCCCGAGGGCGACGGACCGGAGTCCGAGGCGGCGGCACCCGACCTCAGCCTCCTGCTGCACCTCGCCGACGAGATGCGGGAGCGCGGCTGGTACCTGCAGCCCCAGCTCTCCTTCGACGGTCTGCCGCCGAACCTGCACCTCACCCTGACCCCGGCCACCGTCGGCCAGGTGGACGCCCTGCTCACGGACCTCGCCACCGCCCTCGCGGCGGCCCGCGCGCTCCCGCCGGTGACCGTGGACCCGGGTCTCGTCGAGCTGGCCGTCGGACTCGACCCGGACACTCTCGGGCCCGACGAGATCGCCGCCGTCCTGGCCTTCGCGGGCCTCGGCGGCGACGGGAAACTGCCCGCCCGGACGGCTCCCGTCCTCATGCTGCTGGACGCACTGCCGGGACCACTGAAGGAACGCCTCCTGGCGGAGTTCGTGGGATCGGTCTTCCACATCTGACCGACGATTGCCGGCTGCCGGCTACCAGCTGCCGGTGGCCCGACACCGGCGCCCGCCATGCTCCTTCCTCGACCTTGCGGCAATTACCTCCGGGGTAATCGCACAGCCCAACCGCCCACAGCTACGTTCGCGGTCATCCCCCACCCCGGAACAAAGGAGCCCCGTGGTGCCCGCTTACGGCTTCGCCCATCTCCGCAGCCGCCGCAATCACTCCGACACCGTCGAGTACCTGGAGCGCATCCAGGCGACCCTCGACCCCTTCGCGGGCCGGTTCGTCATCCACGGTCCGCCGGCCGAAGTCGTAGAAGGCGGTTGGCCCGGCAGCATGGTCCTGATCGAGTTTCCCCGGCCTGGCCGAAGCCCGCGCCTGGTACGACTCTCCGCCCTACCAGGCCATCGTGCACCTGCGCACCGACCACATCGAAGGCGACCTCCTGCTGATCGAAGGTGTCGGGCCGGAATACCACCCGGCCGAACGAGCCCGCAAGCTGCAAGCCGAAGCCGGCCAAGCGAACTAGTACTCCAGCTGTAGATCGCTGTTGGGCTGCCGGTGCCTACGCTTTCCGTGGCTTGCGCCGCTTGCCCCAGCTGCCGTGTGGCCGGTTCCGGTCCTGGTCCAGCATCGTCGCGTCGAACTGGGCTTTGCTGGTCACTACTCGTAGTTCAGGCACGAGCGTGGTCGCCGTCGATCGCCATGGGACAGCCGAGGCCCATCCGACCAGGGGCATGGTCTCGTCGTAGTGCGGAGCGAACTGCGCGACGGCGATGGTGGGCATCTGGCAGTTCAGGCTGCGGACGTGTTCGAGGAACATCCCGGGCAGCGCAACGTGGTGGGCTTCCAGGTAGTGCGGGAAGTCCTGGCGCCACAACCAGGTGCCGTCGGTCACCAGGGAGGAGCATCCCTGAGAGTGCCGGTGGGTGCTGCCGGTGATGACGTCGTGTCCGGCTTCCATGACGTCGATCAGGACGTGGCCGGCGTCGAGGTAGGCCACCACGTCCGCCTCGTCCGGCTCGCCGACGGACCCGACGGCGTCGCGGATCGATCCGCTCGGCTGCCCGGAGCGGTCGTCCAGTTCGTCGTAGAAGCCCAACAACCCCAGCACTGCGACTCCTTCTACGAGCCTTTCCGCCCTGCTGGCTCTGACAGGTGCGGCCACCGTTGATCATCGGTGTGTGAAGACAAACGATCACGCGGTGGCCGCAGGTCACAGCGTAGACGCTGCCCGCTGGCAGGAAGCGTTCGAGGGCCTGATGGACCGCATCGCAGGCCGGTTCGCACGGGTCGAACCCCGACGCCGAATACGGAATCTGGTGCTGGGACTGCTCGCGGACCTGCCGCGGAAGAACTGCTGGACCATCGTCGAATGGGCCGGGGAGGCCACTCCGGACGCCATGCAGCACCTGCTGAGCCGCGCCAAGTGGGACGCCGACGCCGTCCGTGACGACCTGCGCGACTACGTGGTCGAGCACCTGCACGACGACCAGGCAGTGCTCGTGGTCGACGAGACCGGCGACGTGAAGAAGGGCATCCACACCGTCGGCGTACAGCGCCAATACACCGGCACCGCGGGGAGAATCGAAAACTCCCAAGTCGCCGTCTACCTCGCCTACGCAGGCCGGCACGGACACGCCGCACTGGATCGAGAGCTCTACATCCCGCGCTCGTGGACCGACCTGCCCGACCGCTGCCGGGCCGCCGGACTCGACCCGTACACCACGTTCGCCACCAAACCCGAACTGGCCACCCGCATGATCACGCGATTCCTGGACTCCGGCCACCATGCACCCTGGCTAGCCGGAGACGAGGTCTACGGCGGCAACCCCACCCTGCGCGCCGCCCTGGAAGACCGCGTCACCGGATACGTGCTCGCAGTGGCCCGCACCCACGAGGTCACCACCGGGGCGGGTAAGTTCCGCGCGGACAACTTGGCCAAGAAGCTCCCCAAGCGAGCCTGGCAAAAGCTGTCCGCCGGAGCCGGAGCCAAAGGACACCGCTTTTACGACTGGGCCCACATCGACCTGCCCAGCACTGCGCCAGGCCACCGCCACCTGCTGATCCGCCGCAACCGAACCACCGGCGAACTCGCCTACTACCGCTGCTACTCACCCAAGCCGGTACCCCTGACAACCTTGGTGCGGGTCGCGGGATCCCGCTGGCGGGTCGAAGAGACGTTCCAGTCCGGAAAAGGTCTGGCCGGACTGGACGAGCACCAGCTCCGCCGCTACACGTCCTGGTCCCGCTGGGTCACCCTCGCCATGCTCGCCCACGCCTTCCTGGCCGTCGTCCGCGCACACGAGCACCGTCTCCGCCCCGGCCCCGACGACCTGATCCCGCTGACCTGCAACGAAATCCAGCGGCTCTTCATCGCCTTGGTCGGCCGACCTGTTCACGCGGCCGACCACTGGCTCCGCTGGTCCCACTGGCGGCGTCGTCATCAAGCCCGTTCTCGGGCCAGCCACTACAGCCGTCAAGCCGCGGGCAAAGCATGATCGTTATCTACAGCTGGAGTACTAGGTCGTGTCCGATGGGTCGTGAAGTCGCTTGGGCGTAAGCGAAGCGGTGAGGCGATGATGTGTGGGTGTTCTACGAAGATCTCAGCGAGTACGACTACCAGGACGAGGATGCGTTCACGGACAGGGATTCGGGCGTCTACGCGTGCTGGTACCGCCCGGCGTACACCCGCCTGAACATCGGTTGGCTGGAGGCCGGCAAGCCGTACTCGACGGGGACGGTCCCCACGGTGTTCGTGGAGAAGCTGAGGGCTGTTCAGGAGGTCCAGTGGATGAACGTCTGCCTCGGGGTGCACGCGTGCGACCTGTGTCCTGCGGATGAGGCTTCGGAAGGAAACGGCGAGGTACGGATTCCGGGCCGGCCCGGCGTTGCTTATGCCGCTCCGTTCCTGATCACGCACTATGTCACCGCCCACGGCTACCGGCCGCCGCAGTCCTTCGTGGATGCCGTTCTCGCTGTTGATCTCGACGCATGGGCCGCCACACGGTGGCCTGACGTTCCCTTTCCCTGGGTTCCGGATGATGCGGAACGCATGCTGGAGTAGCGGCGAGCGAGGCTCACGTGCGCAGCCAGAGCCGTATCGAGGCGACGGTGACCGTTCCGTGAACTGCACGGAAGATCTTTGGTGGGTTGATCGTCCGCTCCACTTCGTTGCGGCGCGATGAATAGGCTTTGTCGCCCCCAAGGTGATCGGGTCGAGTACGCGGGTGTCCGCCCGCGGGCCGCGGAACCGAGATCTGTTCCAACACGGGGATCAGCTGCGGGGCGTCGCCCCATTGACCGGGCGTGATGACGAAGGCGAGTGGGCGAAGCCCGCCCTCACCCACCAAATGGATCTTGCAGGTCAGTCCGCCTCTTGAACGGCCCAGGGCCTCGTCTCCCTGGTGACGGAAGGGAGTGCTTCTTCTGCCGGTAACTTTTGGCGGGCGGGACTGGGCTCCAGCCGCGTGCTGATGAGCCCGGCAGGAGGTGGAGTCCACGCTCACCATGCTCGAGTCGATCCGACCCTCAGCGTCCGCGTCAGCCTGGACGGCGCGCAGGACCTTCTCCCACGTGCCGTCCGCTGACCACCTGCGGTGACGGTCGTGAACGGTCTTCCACCTCCCGAAACGGGACGGCAGGTCCCGCCACGGCAGACCGGTCCGCTGCCGAAAGAGGACCCCGTTGATCACCCTCGGTGACACTGCCTCCGCCCACCCCGACCAACGCTCTCGGCAAATGAGGTTCCAGCCGAGCCCATTCCTCATCCGAGAGATCACCCCGTCCCACGTTGACCGCAACGATCCACCGGAGGCGGAGTCACGCGACCCATCGGACACGCTCCAGGCCGTGCGCGGTCGAGAGACAGGCCTTAGTCGCGCGCCCGTCTGCGGCGCAGGATGATGCCGACGCCCGCCCCGGCCAGAGCCGTTGCCGCCACTGCCGCCGTCGTCCACCAGACGGCCGCACCCGTGGCTGGTTCCGCCGGAGTCTCGGAAGCCTTCGCAGCTGTCGGGGTCGGCGTCGGGGTCTGGGCCTGCGTTCCGGTCGGTGCGGACGACGGCTCCGCGGGGCGGGGGCCGCCGGTGGTCGGAGCCGGATCCACCACCGGTACGCCGACTTCGAGTTCGCCGTGCCCGAGGGCGGGGAAGCCCACGTCCACGCTGATCTTCCAGGCACCGGGCGGCAGGGACTCGGCCGTGGTCCAGCCGGCCGGCGCCGCCGCGGGATCGCGCACCAGCTGCCAGGGTCCCAGCGTGCGGGCACCGTCCGCGCTGACCGCGTTCACGGTGGCGGCGACCGTCTCTTCGACGGCGTCGCCGTCGTTCTCCCAGGTGACGTCCGCGGTGACGTGGCCTTCCCGCTGCCCGGTGACCACCACCTTCACGGTGTTGCCGTGGGCGTGTGCCACGGCCGGGGACAGCAGGATCAGGCCGACGGCGGTCAGGACGGCCTGGAAAGCGATTCGTATGCGCATCGTGGCGTGCTCCGGGTGGGGT
>NZ_JBHXKA010000066.1:0-42651 GCF_042722885.1 Streptomyces sp. NPDC058401 | reverse complement strand
ACCCACCCCCACCCGCCCCCCCCCACCCCCGACACCACCCCAGCCCCGCCGGCGTTTGAGGCGCCCGGGGACGGAGTCCCCGGCAACGGCGCCGCACCCATCCACCACGAACAGGAGTTCCACCATGGCCCCCACCCCGGAGGACGAAGTCCTCCACCGCTTCGAGAGCGGCGTCTCCTGGATCACCCTCAACCGCCCGGAGGCCATGAACGCCATCACCTGGGACCAACGCGAACGCGTCATCGCGCTGCTCGCCGAAGCCTCCGCCGACCCCGACGTCCGGGCCGTCGTCATCACCGCCACCGGCAAGGGCTTCTGCTCCGGCGCCGACCTCCGCGGAGCCGGAGCCGCCCCCACCGAGCGAGTCGTCGGCGACATAGCCCGCATGATCCGACTCAGCGCCCAGCGCGTGATCACGGCGGTGCTCGACTGCGAGAAGCCGGTCATCGCCGCAGTGAACGGCACCGCGGCCGGCATAGGCGCCCACCTCGCGCTCGCCTGCGACCTGGTCATCGCCGCCGAACCGGCCCGTTTCATCGAGGTGTTCGTCCGCCGCGGCCTGGTCCCCGACGGCGGAGGCGCGTACCTCCTCCCCCGCCTCCTCGGACCGCAGAAGGCGAAGGAGCTGATGTTCTTCGGCGACGCCGTCCCCGCGGCCGAGGCCGAGCGGCTCGGGCTGGTGAACAGGGTGGTGCCCGCAGAGGCCCTGCAGGACACCGCCCGGGAGTGGGCGGAGCGCCTCGCGCAGGGCCCCACCCGCGCCCTCGCGCTCACGAAGCAGCTGGTCAACGCCTCCCTGGACAGCGACCGCGCGACGGCGCTCGCCGCCGAGGCCACCGCCCAGGAGCTCAACATGAGCACGGCCGACGCGAACGAGGGGGTCGCCAGCTTCGTGGAGCGCCGCACCCCGAAGTACGTGGGGCGCTAAGCGGAACTACATCCGCGGGTCCGGCGTGAGCAGAGCGAACACCGCTCCCGTCGGGTCCGCCGTCCACGCCATCCGCCCGACGTCCGGAACATCGGCGGCGGGCATCAGCACCGAGCCCCCGCTGCCGCGGATCGCGGCGACGGTCGCGTCCACGTCGGCGACGTTGAAGTACGGCACCCAGCGCGGGCGTTCGTCGCCCACGCCGTCGCCCTGGGGCGCGACCCCGCCGAAGGAGCCGTCCTCCTGGTCCCCGTCGGCGATGCTCAGCACCCGGTAGGTCATCCCGGGTGCTTCCATTTCGGCGGAGCGCCACCCGAAGAGGCCGGCGTAGAACTCCACGGCCGCGACCGGGTCGGGTACGTGCAGTTCCGCCCAGACCAGGGTGTTCACCTCGGAGGCCCGCCCCAGCCCGGCGGTCTTCCCGGGCTGCCAGCACGCGAACTCCGCGCCCTGCGGGTCGGTGAACTGGGCCAGCCAGCCCTCCCCCATGACGTCCCCGGGCTCCATGCGGACCACTCCGCCGCCCGCCTTGACGGCCGCCGCCGTCTCCTGGATGTCGGGGGTGTCGAAGTGCAGCATCCAGGCCGGGGTGGCGCCCTCCTCGGTGAGCGGCCCGAGGGCGGCGACGGTCTTCCCGTCGACCTGGAAGAAGCCGTACCCGCCCGCCTCCGGGCCGAGGGAGAGGAACTCCCACCCGAAGACGCCGGTGTAGAACGAGATGGCCCCGTCGGTGTCGGGGCTCCCGAGGTCGAGCCAGTTGGGCGATCCCTTGCGGAATTCGGTGCCGAGCATGAGGTCCTCCTGTATGCGCTGCGCTGCTGCCTCCGGTCCCCCGCCACGATGCCGAGCCCGTACGGGACCCGCCCTCCGGGGAACACCGCACGGCGGTGGAACCACCCGTACGGCCGCACCCGTGTCCGTATCTGTGGGATACACGGCCCGATGGCCATGGCGGGAGGGTGCCCGGCAGCGAAAACTGGTGGTGATCCGCAGGAATCCCACGAGGGGACACCAGCCATGACAACAACGAGCACCACCGGCACCAGCACCACGACCACCACCACCCCGGTACCGGACTCCCGGCTGGCCAAGGAGGCCACCGAGCTCGCCCGGGACAGCCTGAGCGAGCTGCTCTACGACCACTCCCGCCGCGTGTACTTCTTCGGCCGCCTCCAGGGCCGCCGCCTCGGCATCGAGGCCGATCCCGAGCTGCTCTACGTAGCCGCGATGTTCCACGACCTCGGCCTGACCGAGCCCTTCCGCGCCAGTGGCCGCCGCTTCGAGGTGGACGGCGCCGACGAGGCCCGCCGGTTCCTGCGCGGCCACGGAGTCCCGGAGGACGCGGTGCGCCGGGTGTGGACGGCGATCGCCCTGCACACCACCCCGGGCATCCCGCGGTACATGGAGCCCGAGGTGGCGCTGGTGACGGCGGGCGTGGAGTACGACGTGCTCGGCATCGGCTACCACGACCTCTCCGAGGCGGACCGCGCGGCGGTCGTCGCCCTGCATCCGCGCCCGCGGTTCAAGGAGCGCATCCTGCGCGCCTTCGCCGACGGCGTGGCGCCCAAGCCCGAGACGGCCTTCGGCAACGTCAAGGCCGACGTGCTCGCGCACCACGTGCCCGGTTTCGAGCGCGGAGACTTCGTCCGCGTGATCCTGGACTCCCCGTGGGCCGAGTAGCCCCGCACGCCGCGGACCGGGCAGCCCCGCACCCCGCGGACCGGGCGGCCCCGCACCCCGTCGTCATCGTCGCCTTCGACGGCGTGCAGCTGCTCGATGTCACGGGCCCCGCCGAGGTGTTCGGCACCGCCAACCTCCACGGTGCCCGCTACGAGGTCCGGATCGTCTCCCCCGACGGGAGCGACGTACGTACCTCCTCGGGCGTACGCATCGGCGCGGACGGCGGCCCCGACAGCCTGCCGGCCCGCCCCGGGACGCTCGTCGTCCCCGGCCGGAGCGACTGGCGGCGGGCCGTGGCCGATCCGGCCCTGACGGGTCTGGTCGCCGAGCTCGTGCGCCGCTCCCGCCGGGTCGCCTCGGTGTGCGCCGGGGCCTTCGTCCTGGCGGAGACCGGGGTGCTCGACGGGCGGCGGGCGGTCACGCACTGGCGGCTGGCGGCGCAGCTCGCGGCGGCGTACCCGCGGGTGCGGGTGGAGGCTGATCCGCTCTTCGTCCAGGACGGGCACGTGGTGACCTCCGCCGGGGTGACCTCGGGCATCGACCTCGCGCTGTCCCTGGTCGAGGAGGACCACGGGCCGGCGATCGCCCGGGAGGTAGCGCGGGAGCTGGTCGTCTTCATGGCCAGGCCGGGCGGCCAGTCCCAGTACAGCGCCCGCCTGACCCCGCGCGAGGCGCGGCATCCGGTCCTGCGCACGGTCATGGACGGCATCGGGGCCGATCCCCGGCTGTCGCTCGACGACGCCGCCCGGGAGGCCGGGGTCAGCGGCCGCCACCTCGCCCGGCTCTTCCGCTCGGAGACCGGGATGACGCCGGGGCAGTACCTGGAATCCGTCCGCCTCGAAGCCGCCCGGGCCCTCCTGGAGGCGGGCGACGACCCGGTGGACACGGTGGCCGAGCAGGCGGGCTTCGGTTCCGCCGAGAGCCTGCGGCGCGCCTTCCAGCACGCCCTGGGCATCGCCCCGACCGCCTACCGCGCCCGCTTCCGCAGCACGCGCACGTCCCCGCCGTCGGGGTCTCCGATCAGCACGAACAGCTCCGGTTCCGCCACCGTGCCCGCCACCTCCCACGTCAGTGAGGCGCCCTCACCGCACTCCGCTACGGCGAGGACCACGCCCGCCCGGTAGTAGCCCTCGTCCGCCTCCCGGAACTTCCACGTGCCGGGGCCCGAGCAGCGGTCGACCAGCTCGAAGCCATTGTCCACCGGCAGCTTCTCCGCCATCGCCGTGCCCTGCGCGTCCAGTTCCAGGCGGATGCCGTCGCCGGTCCACACGCCGACGTAGTCGCCCTGCGACAGGACCGGCGGCCGGTACGGCCCGGACTTCGACGGCCAGGCCGAGCCGCCGATGAAGGACCCCACGACCGCGACCGCGGCCACCCCGAGCGCCCACCGCCGTACCGAGGACTTCGTCCACTGCCGCATCCGCGCGGACACGGCCACCGCCACCGGGAGCACCCCGGCGGCCGCGAGCCAGCCGCACGTGGCGGCGTACGGGGCGCTGGTCAGCAGGGCCACCGGGGCGGCGTAGGCGGCGCTGAGCGCGGCGAGGACCGGCAGGGCCCACCAGGGGGCGGGGATCCGGGTGCGCACACCGGCCGCGTTCGAGAGCCGCAGCACGGGGAGGGTGACGAGCGTGCTGTGCAGCCAGCCCAGCGCGAAGGCGAGCAGGGGCAGGACGAGGCAGAGGAAGACCAGCAGGAAGAGCGCGCCGATGCCGCCGCCGTAGCCCCGGCCGTAGGGGTCGTCCATCACCGCCGCGGTGGTGGCCATCTGCCAGAACACCCCGGCGGCCAGGAACTGCCCCGCGGCGACGGTCTCCGCGCCCGGTGCCAGGGCGCTCCATGCGCGGCCCTTCGGCTGCGCCACGACCACGCCGTTCCACGTGCCAGTCCCCACGGCGATCCCCCCGGATCTGTATTGAACACGTTCAACTCATGCCGGAGCCTACACTCCCCTTCCCATCTGACGCACCGTCAGCTTCAATCGGAGTTGTGATGGGACACGCAGGGATGGCGGCCACCGTCGTCCGATACCTCAGATCAGTCGGTTCCCTCCCCTCCGCCGCCGCGGAGCCCGGGGCCGAGCCCGTCGAAGCACTGCCCCGCCCCGATCTGCGGGCGGTCGGCGAACACGAGCGGGCGCCCGTCAGCCCCGCCGAATTCCGGGCCGTACTGGGGAACTTCGCCAGCGGGGTCACGATCATCACCTCCCCGCCCGGCGAGGGCGAGGAGGGTCCGGCCGGCTTCGCCTGCCAGTCCTTCGCCTCGCTCTCCCTCGACCCGCCGCTGGTCACCTTCATGGTGGCCCGTACGTCGACCACCTGGCCCCGCATCGCCCGCAGCGGGGTGTTCTGCGTGAACATCCTCGGCGCCGAACAGGGCGACCTGTGCCGGGCCTTCGCCGTCAGCGGCGCCGACAAGTTCGCCGGTGTCGCCCACACCCCGGCCCCCGCCACGGGCTCGCCGCAGCTCGACGCGGTGCCGGCCTGGATCGACTGCCGGATCCACGCCGTGCACACCGGCGGCGACCACCTCATCGTCGTCGGCAAGGTCGAGGCGATGGGCGCGGCCGGCGAGGGCGATCCGCTGCTCTTCCACAAGGGCCGCTTCGGCCGCTTCACCGACTGACGGCCCACGGTCCGAGCCCGCCCGCCCCGCCGCTGTCCTGCGGATCTCGAACGGGCGGGGCCATGGGACGCCGGTCGGCCACCGCGGGCGTGGCCGAGCACCCCTTCATGACCCGCGCTGCTCGGCTCCCCCGTCGCCGCCTTCTTCGGCCTGCTGGTCTTCGGCGTCGCGGCCGCCATCACCAAGTCGCACATGGACCGCCCGGACATGGTCAGGCGGCGGTACTGAAACCCGCCGCGGCCGGCCCCGCTCGGGGGAGCGGGGCCGGCCACCGGTCGGGCTGGCGGGCCGGCGGGGTCAGAACGTGAGGACGCCGCGCGCCACCCGCCCGTGGTGGGCGTCGTCCACGGCCTTGGCGAAGTCCTCGACCGGGTAGACCTCCGTGACGAGTTCGTCCAGCAGCAGCCTGCCCTGCCGGTAGAGCTCCGCGTAGAGCGCGATGTCCCGCTGCGGGCGCGAGGACCCGTACCGGCAGCCCATGATCGTCTTGTCCAGGTACATGGACGAGACCTGGAAGGCCGCCTCCTCCTTGAAGCCGGGCACGCCCAGCAGCACCGCCTGCCCGTGCCGGTCCAGGAGGTCGATGGCCTGCCGGATCAGCTTGACGTTGCCCACGCACTCGAAGGCGTGGTCCGCGCCCGTGGGCAGGATCTCCTTCACGGCCGCCGAGGAGTCCGCGACCGCCGAGGCGTCGATGAAGTGCGTGGCGCCGAACTGCCGGGCCACCGCCTCCTTCGCCGGGTTCGCGTCGATCGCCACGATGGTGGTGGCGCCCGCGATCCGTGCGCCCTGGAGCACGTTGAGGCCGATGCCGCCGGTGCCGATGACGACCACCGTCTCGCCGCGGTCCACCTTCGCCCGGTTCAGCACGGCGCCCACGCCCGTCAGGACCCCGCAGCCGATCAGGGCCGCCGAGGTCAGCGGGATGTCCTTGGGGATCTTCACCGCCTGCACGGCCCTGACGATCGTCCGCTCCGCGAAGGCCGAGTTGGACGCGAACTGGAAGAGCGGCTTGCCGCCCCGCGAGAACGGCTGCCCCGGCATCCCGATCGCCTTGCGGCACATCGTCGGCCGGCCGCGGTCGCAGTCCGCGCACGCCCCGCAGTTGGCGAGCGTGGACAGCGAGACGTGGTCGCCGGGCGCCACGTGCGTGACCCCGGAGCCGACCGCCTCCACCACGCCCGCACCCTCGTGCCCGAGCACCACCGGCGGCGGGAACGGGATCGTCCCGTCGATCACCGACAGATCGCTGTGGCACAGCCCGGCCGCCGATATCGCGACCAGCACCTCCCCCGGCCCCGGGTCCCGGATCTCCAGATCGTCGACCACCTGGGCCTGCTTGCCGTCGAATACGACGCCTCTCACCTGGACTCCTTAGGCAGGCCGAGCACGCGCTCGGCGATGATGTTGCGCTGGATCTCGTCCGAGCCGCCGTAGATGGTGTCGGCGCGGGTGAACAGGAACAACCGCTGCTCCTCGTCGAGTCCGAGTTCGTACGGGGTCCCGGACGACCAGGTCCCCGGCCCGGCCGTGGCCACCGCCCCCCGGACCTCCACGGCCAGCTCCCCGAGCCGCCGGTGCCAGCCGCCCCACAGCAGCTTGGCCACGCTGGGCGCACCGGGATCACTGCCGGAGCCGCCCGAGCCGCCCGGGCCGCCTGCGGCTCCCGCGTTCGCCGCTCCCAGCGTCCGCAGCGCGTTCCACCGCATCGTGCGCAGCTCGGCCCACTGCTTTACGAGGCGTTCGCGCAGGACCTGGTCGCCCGCACCGGCGGCCACGTACGCCCGGACCACCCGCTCCAGTTCGGCCGCGAAGCCGATCTGCTGGACGAGCGTGGAGACCCCGCGCTCCAGCGCGAGCAGTCCCATGGCCACGGACCAGCCGTTGCCCTCCCCGCCCACCACCTCGGCGGCCACGGCCCCGTCGAAGAACACCTCGTTGAACTCGGAGGTGCCCGACATCTGCCGGATCGGCCGGACCTCGACCCTGCCCGGCTGGTCCATGCGGACCAGGAGGAAGGACAGCCCGCGGTGCCGCCGGGACCCGGCTTCGGTGCGCGCCAGGACGAAGCACCAGTCGGCGTCCTGGGCCAGCGAGGTCCAGATCTTCTGCCCGGTGACCCTGAGCAGTCCGTCGGCAGCGTCCCGTACCGCCGTCGTACGGATTCCCGCGAGGTCGGAGCCGGCGCCCGGTTCGGAGTACCCCTGGCACCACAGCTCCTCGCCGCGGGCGATGCCGGGCAGGAAGCGGGCCCGCTGCTCCGGGGAGCCGTAGGCGATCAGGGTCGGCGCGAGGAGGTTCTCGCCGATGTGGCCGACCCGGGCCGGGGCGCGCGCAGCCGCGTACTCCTCGGCCCACACCACCTGCCCGGTGAGGGAGAGCCGCCGGTTGCCGTAGGCGTCGCCCGGCGCGGTCTCCCAGCCCTGGCCGATCCAGCCGGCGCGCCCCAGCTCGCGCTCCCAGGAGCGCCGGACCTCGACCCCCTCGTGCTCGCTGCCGGGGCCACCGAGGCCGACGGCCTCCTCGTACGGCCCCGTGAGGTGCTCCGCCAGCCACTCCCGGGCGTGGCTGCGCAGCTCCTCATCCTCCTCGTCGAAGGCGAAGTCCATGGTCGGTGCCCCCTCGGGTCCCTCGGGTCCTCTCCGGCCGCTGCGGCCGGGCTCTCGCGCCGTGGCACGCGTACGCGCCCCTCCACCGTGAACGACCGGCCGGGGCCTACGCGTTGGGGCGGTCCTTGGCGGCGGCTGCCTTGGCCATGGCTTCGAGCTGGGCGAGCATCGGCATCGGGTCGGTGCCGACGGTGCCGGGCAGGAAGTCGGCGATCTTCTCGGGGGTCCAGGACCCCTCGGCGTAGCCGGCGCGCAGTTCGCGGGGCTGGGCCCAGACGGCGATCTTCGGGCCGGCGATCGTGTAGACCTGCCCGGTGATCTTCTCGCCGCCGACGGCCACGGCCTTGTCGGAGAGCAGGTAGGTCACGAGCGCGGCCACGTCCTCGGGCTCGCCGATCTCCTTGAGCTCCATCGGCACGTTGGCCGACATCCGGGTGCGCGCGACGGGCGCCACGGCGTTGGAGGTAACTCCGTACTTGGCCAGCCCCAGGGCCGCCGACCGGACGAGCGAGATGATCCCGCCCTTGGCGGCGCTGTAGTTGGCCTGGGCCACCGAGCCCTGGTGGTTGCCGCTGGTGAAGCCGATCAGCGTGCCGGTGCCCTGGCGGCGCATGACGGCGGAGGCCGCGCGGAACACGGTGAAGGTGCCCTTGAGGTGGGTGGCGACCACCGGGTCCCACTCCTCCTCGGACATGTTGAACAGCATCCGCTCGCGCAGGATGCCGGCGACGCACACGACTCCGTCGATGCGTCCGTACTGGGCGAGCGCGGTGTCGACGATGCGCTGCCCGCCCGCCATGGTCGAGATGTCGTCGGCGACGGCGACGGCCTCGCCGCCCGCGGCGACGATCTCCTTCACCACCGCTTCGGCGATCTCACTGGTGGGCTCGTTGCCCTCCATGCCCACGCCGTAGTCGTTGACGACGACCCTGGCACCCTCGGCGGCCGCGGCGAGTGCCACGGCCCGTCCGATGCCCCGGCCGGCGCCTGTGACGGCGACGACTTTGCCTGCCAAGAAGTTCCCCACGTCCGGCCCCTTCCCGCGTTTTCTGACGGTCCGTTAGATTCTATGTTCAGTCAGATGCGGGAGCACAAGCCCCAGTTCGCCACCGCAGCCCATTTCCTCCTCAAGGAGCTGATGAGATCCATGGCCATGCCCGCCGAGTTCCACGACATCGCCAAGCGCGTCAACAACTGGGGCCGGTGGGGCGCCGAGGACGAGATCGGCACCCTCAACCTGATCACCGACAAGGTCGTCCGCGCGGCCGCGGCCGAGATCCGCACCGGGCGCCGCATCCCCCTGGCCCTCCCCCTCAAGGAGGACGGGGTGCAGTCCGGCATGATCCCCGGCCGGATCAACCCGCTGCACACGATGGTGCAGATCAACCAGGAGCTCTTCGGCCCGGGCACGGTGGCGTGCAGCGACGACGCGGTGACCTTCGGCCTCCAGGCCGGCACGCACTGGGACGCCCTGACACACGTCTCGCACTCGGGGAAGATCTACAACGGCCGCCCCGCCGGCACCATCACGGCCCACGGCCGCGCCGAGTTCAGCGGCATCGACAAGGCCGGGCACATCGTCTCGCGCGGGGTCCTGCTCGACGTGGCCCGCGCCAAGGGCCTGGACCGCCTCCCCGGCGGCCACGCCGTCACCCCCGAAGACCTCGACCAGGCAGCGGAGTTCGGCGGGGTCACCGTCCGCGCGGGCGACATCGTCCTGGTCCGCACCGGCCAGGTGCAGGTCTACCTGGCCGGCGACAAGCACGGCTACGGCTACCCGTCCCCCGGCCTGTCCGTCCGCACGCCCGAGTGGTTCCACGCCCGGGACGTGGCCGCCGTCGCGAACGACACCCTGACCTTCGAGATCTTCCCGCCGGAGATAGAGAACCTGTGGCTGCCGGTGCACGCCCTGGACCTGGTCGAGATGGGCATGCACCAGGGCCAGAACTGGAACCTCGAAAAGTTGTCCACAGCCTGTGCGGAAGAATCCCGCTACTCGTTCCTCCTCTCAGCCATGCCAGAACCCTTCGTCGGCGCAGTCGGCACCCCGGTGGCCCCGATCGCCATCCTCTGAGCGTTCAGGCGGCCCGCCCATGCCCGCACCTCGGCTAGGTGACTCGGGTGGAGACCCTTGTGAGGATCAGGCTGAACAAGCAGCGTGGGAAGGCCGCGGGCCATGCGTTCGGCGGCCCACGCGTGGTCGAGGGGGGTGAAGTCGTCGTCGATCCAGACGACCGGTTCGCTGCCGAGCCAGGGGGCAACGTGGTCACGCTTCCAGAGGTACCCGTCGGGATGGCTGGTGGTGATCTGTGGGCGGGGGAGGTCGAGGTAGGGGAAGTCCGGCAGTCCCAGGAGCGGCCCGATGATCGTGGTGGCGTCCTTGCGCCAGCTCGAGCACCAAACCGGGGTGACGAGGCCACTGGCCAGGAGATCGGCGAGCATCGGGCCATGGCTGGGGTCGAGCCCGATGGGGACGGGATCGTCGGGGTGCCGGCCAGTGGGCAGGACGGTGTGGCGGACGTGGGTGGGCGGGGTGCTGCCATCTGCCGCCGGGAACGGGATGAGGACGCCGTCGATGTCCAAGAGCAGGTAGGGCAGGGTCATCGGTGCCTCCGGGGTCAGCGTTTGCGGGCGGTGATCAGGAGGGTGGTCGGCCATGGGTCGCGGCGAGGGTGACGCAGCTCCAGTGCTGAGGTGATGCACAGGCCGTTACGCGAGAGGTGTGCGCCCCAGCGGCGGGCATCGAACTCCCATCGGGCGATGGGTAGTCGGGTGTGGTCGGACATGGTGACGTAGTCCTCGCGCGGACGGTCGTCCGTGGATGGATGTCTTCCGGCCCGTGCCGGGTGCGGGACGGAGAAAGCCAGCACTCCAGCTGGCTTGAGGCGGCGGGAGATCGCGGCGAGCAGGAGCTCGGGGGCGACGAGGCCGACAGCGCCGAAGACGGAGTAGATCGCGTCGAAGCTCTGGCCGGTGGCCTGCAGGTGGTGCAGCGCGTGCCCGGCGGCGAAGGTGGAGCCGTCGAGGTGGCCGTAGTGGGACCGGGCGCGGCGTATCTGGAGGCCGATGAGGTCCACGCCGGTGACGCGGGCCTGGTGGTGCTTGGCGAGGTGGGCCACGTTGTGGCCGGGGCCGCAGCCCAGCTCCAGAAGGCGCTTGCCGCGCAGGTCCCGTCCCAGAATCTCTGCTCCGGGACCGAGGCCCTCGTGGGTGCTCCACTCCATCCGGGCCGGTGCGGTGAGCGCACGGGCGGGGGAAGCGGCTATGCGCTGGGCGGCGTGGGTGTACCAGGGGGAGACATGGGCGAGCACCTAGACCTCCAGGAGTTGGACCACGTCATTCAGGTGGCGGCGGACGACAGGGATGTACGCGGGGTCCTTGGCCGGGTCGTTGATCCAGCGGACGGCCTGCTCCATGAACCACTCCACCGCCCACATGCGGTGCCAGCCCAGGGCCCACGCCTCGGCGGCCAGGCCGCCCCGGGCGGCGAGGGCGTCCTCGTGGCCGCCTGCGGCGACGTACTGCTCCAGGAACACGCGCAGGCGGACGGGGCTGGGCGCGTCCGTGGTGCCGTGGTAGGAGGCGAGGTCGATCAGGCCGGGGCCGGTGAAGGCGCGGGCGAAGTCGAGGAGGTGCCATCCGTTCTCCCCGACGTGGACGCTCGTGGGGTGGAACTCGGAGTGGACCCAGCCGAACGGGTCCAGCATCTCCTCAAGCAGCCCCACCACTGCGTCGACCTCGTCGAGGGTGCCCTGTCCCGCGGTCTCGGCCACGTCGACGGCCAGACCGAAGCCCTCCTCCACATCACCCACGCCCGCGCTTACGCCGCCACCGGCGAGAACCCTTCGGCCGCACGTGCCCTCCTCGCCGCCGAAGACGCCCTCCTACGCGAGGACGGGCCTCAGCCCAGCTTCTCCCGCGTCAGCGGCCCCGCGGCCGGCACCGTCACCAGCCACACGGCCCGCACCCTGACCGACCTCGCCGACCACGTCGGCACCGAGCAACAGCACCGCGACGCCCTCACCCGCTGGGACCCGGAGAAGTACAAGCGCGTCCACGCCCTCACCCACGCCGACCTGGGCGACAGTCTCGCCGCCCAGGCCCGCGCCGACGAAGCGGTCGCCGCCTGGGCCCAGGCCCTTGTCCTCATGGAGGGAATGACCTCCGACCGCACCCGCAAGGCGATCACCTCGATCCGCTCCACCCTCGCGGTCTACCAGCGCCGCCGCGTCCCCGGCGCCGCCGATCTCGCCCGCCGCACCCGAGAGGCCCTCGCCTAGCATGCCCAACAACCCGCCCGACGAAGGGAAACCCGTGCCCCAGCAGACCGACGACCGCTCCCAAGCCCTCAAACCGGCGCTCGACTCGATGACCCTGCTGGTCGCGGCCGTCATCGTCCACGACAAGGCCACCAACCGCGTCGTTCTCCTCCAACGCGGCGAGAACGCCAAGTTCGCCCAGGGGATGTGGGACCTCCCCGTCGGCAAGAGCGAACCGGGCGAGCCCATCACCGAAACCGCGGTCCGCGAGCTCTACGAGGAGACGGGCCTCACGGTGAATCCCGAGTCCCTCAAGGTCGCGCACATCATCCACGGCGCCTGGGGAGTCGAAGCCCCCAACGGCTTCCTCACGGTCGTCTTCGCCGCCCACGAATGGACCGGCGAACCCGAAAACCGCGAACCCCACAAGCACTCCCAAGTCTGCTGGGTCGACGCCGACGCAGTCCCCGACGCCTTCGTCGACACCACCGCCAGCGCCCTCAACCAGTACCTACGCAACGGAACGCCGGTCTCTCTGAGCGGGTGGTGACGCCCAGAGGAACCGTCCACTGCCTTCGCAGCCGGCCCGGTGGTCAGCCCTTCGCGCAGATGACGTCGTACGGGCGGCCCACCGCCATGGTGAGTTGCATCGGGTCGGTGGTGCCGGACGGGCACTCGGGCTTCGTCTTGACCAGGCCGAGGACCTTGTACGTGCCCGAGGCGCACGGGACTTCCTGGGCCTGGTCGGTGACGCAGTCGCCCTGTACCAGCTGGCCGCCGCCGGCGCCGGCGTCGCCGGGGTGGTCGCCGGAGAGGTTGCGGCCGCAGACGGTGTTGGTGGGGATGCCGCCCGACTTCGCGGAGCCGTAGGAGATGCTCACCTGGATCATCAGGTCGGTGCCGGGCGGGCACTGGATGGCCCCGGGCAGGATGCTGGCGTCCTTGATGTCGATCGCCTTGAAGGTGGCGCCGGACGCCGAGCACTTCTGCGGCCGGTAGCCGTCCGGCGGGTTCTTCGGGTCGGGGCCGCCGCAGTCGCCCACTGCCCACGTGCTCGACGTGTCGGAGGAGGACTCGGGGTTCCCCGGGTCCTTGGACGACTGCTGAGCGGAGGGCGAGGCGGAGGCCGAGGGCTTGGCGTCGTTCTCGTCGGCGTCCTTGCCGAGCCACTGGGAGGCTCCGTAGACGGCTGCGATGAGCAGCACGAGGACGAGGAGGCCGGGGAGCTTGCCCCCGCGGCGCCTCGGGGCGGGCGGAGGCGTCACCTCGTAGGGGTTTGCCATGCGCTTCTCCTGCGGTGAGGGTGGACCCGGACTTCCGGGTGGGACGACGCGCCCCGCACAGAGACACGTCATGGACACCTCATGGTTCCACGCCCACCAACCCTCATGCACAGGGCACTGGTTCGACCTCCGTGGGGCGGAAGGTGATCGTGAGGTCCGGGGCGTGGCGGACGAAGCGGGCCTCGTCCGCCGAGACGAGCACCATCGTGCCCGCCATGTACGGGTTCTGCCGGACGGCCCCGTCCAGGGCCTCCTCCGGCACCTCCGGATCGGCGTGCCACCAGCGGCCGGCGAACTTCGTGTACCGGATCCCGCAGTGCAGGTACAGGTCATGGGCGTACGGGACCCCGGGCGCCGGGTCCGTCTGAACCGCCGGCTCCGTCGCGGCCGGCTGTTCGCTCGGCGGTCCCGCGGTCGCGGCCGGCGGGGCCGGCATCCGGGACCCGTCGCCCGGCGACCACTGCGGGACGAGGAGGGCCAGCCCCGCAACGGCCACCACCAGCCCGGCCCCGGCGGCCCGCCGGCGCCCGCGGATCCGGGCCGCCGCCCGGACGGCGGCCTGCGGCGACGGCGCCGCCACCGGCACCGGCGGCCGGTCCGCCAGCGCGTGCAGGGCGCTGCGCAGCTCTTCTTCGGGGAACCCGTTCATCGCGCCTCCGCCTCGCTCGTGGTCGTACTCAGGTCGGGATGCGACCGCAAGCGGGTCAGTGCCCGTGCGGCCAGACTGGTCACCGTGCCGTTCGGGCAGCCGAGGATCTCCGCCGTCTGCTCGACGGTCAGGTCCTGGTAGTAGCGCAGGACCAGGACGGCCCGCTGGCGCCGCGGGAGGCCGAGCAGGGCGCGTTCGAGCAGGTCCGCGGCGGCGACCGCCTCGGCCGCGGGCTCGACGGAGCCGCCCGCCGCATCGGGCAGGGCGGCGTGGGGCAGCTCGTGGTGCCAGCGCCTTCGGCGCCAGGTGCAGTACGTGGTGACCATGACCTTGTGCGCGTAGCCGACCGGTGCGTCGTACCGGCCCGCGCGGGCCCAGCGGTCGTACACCTTGGCCAGGGTCACCTGGACCAGGTCCTGTCCCAGGTGCCAGTCGCCCGTCAGCAGCCGCGCGGTGCGGAGCAACGGGAGTCCTTGCGCGGCGACGAACTCCGCAAACGTTTCTTCGGATGGCTCCACCCGGCAACACCCCCTCACCCTCAAGACGACCCGGGGGTGCCATCGCATTGCACGGCGGCGGTACGAACACACCGGGAGGGCAATGGAAGGACGGCGGAAGGGTGCTGCGGGTGGCGGCGGCGCGCATGCACGCCCCGAGCGCGGCACGGCGGCCGCCACCCCACGACCCGCACTCGTCAAGGCAGGACTGACCCTTGGCGTCCCCTCGCGACGAATCGTTCAACACAAGAGTGATCACCAGTTGACGAACCGTCAACACCTCGTTAGAGGTACACGCGCGGTTCCCGGATCGCGCCCTGGATTTCCGGCCCGTCCGGGGATTCCCCGGCCGCCTGGTCCACGAGCCCCTCCGCGGTCTTCTCCTCGCGGTCGATCTCGCACCAGATCCGCTTCCCGGCGCCCTCGCGCTGCCAGCCCCAGCGGTCCGCCAGCCCGTCCACCAGCTCCAGCCCGCGGCCACCCGTGTCGTCGCCGGCGGCCTGCCGCGGGGACGGTGCCCGGTCGCTCGCGTCCGCGACCTCCACCCGCACCCCCGGCTCCCCGAAGAGCATGCGCAGCACGGCCGGACAGCCGGTGTGCACGACGGCGTTGGTGACCAGCTCGGAGATCAGCAGGATCAGCGTCTCGGCGAGCGGCTCGTCATCCCCTATGCCGCAGCCCGCGAGCCGGGAGCGGGCCCATCGGCGGGCCCGGCCGACCTCGGCGGGGTCCGGTCCTACCTCCAGCTGAACCTGAAGCACCTGCACCGCTCACACCATCCGAACCGGCGGACACTTCGCCTCGCGACAGGACGGGGTCACCGAGTGTGACCCCGTTGCGGAGCAGCATGGTTGACATACAGTCACCGCGACAAGCGCTTCGGGCATATTCCAGCGCGAAGGAGTAGGCGTGGTGCATACTGTGCGGCGCTCCCGCCGCTCAACCGCTCGCATTCCCGGGAGCGTACCGGAGCGGCCCCCCGCTTCCGGGCCGCAATGAGTCGGGCGAAGGACACAAACCGATATCAACTCTCTGTAATCGGACATGCGTCCCGCGCCGTCCCTCCCGCACCCCTCCGTCACAGCGAGCGAGCAGCCACAGCCCGGACGCCCCCTACTCCGCCCCCGCCAGCAGCTCCGCCGCCAGCGCCTCCTCCGCCTGCGCCGCCGTCCGCCACTGCTCCGCCCGCACCCAGGCCCGCTTCAGGTGCAGGTGCACGTCCGCCTCCCAGGTGAAGCCCATCCCGCCGTGCACCTGGAGGCAGTCCCGGGCATTGCGCACGGCCGCCTCGTCGGCCAGCAGCTTCGCCCCGGCCACCTCCGCCGGATCGGCCGTCACGGCGGCCGCGTAGACCGCCGTACGGGCCACCTCCGCCCGCACCAGCATCTGCGCGCACAGGTGCTTGACCGCCTGGAACGCCCCGATCGGCTGCCCGAACTGCTCGCGGTCCTTGGCGTAGCTCACCGCCAGCTCCACCGTACGCAGCGCGCTGCCGAGCTGGAGGGCCGCCGTCAGCAGCGCCCCCTCGTCGCGGTACCTGCCCGCCGCCACCGGCCGTGCCGGTACGGAGACCCGTGCCAGCGGGGTCAGCGGGTCCGCGGAGCGGACGGGCTCCCCGGCGTAGACCTCGACCGGTTCCCCGTCCGCACCGAGCACCGCGTCGGCCTCGCCGAGGTGGGTGACCAGCGGGCCCTCCAGGTCGAAGGCCGTCACCACCGCTTCGCCCTCCGCGGCCCCCGCGACCAGCCCGGCGGCCAGGTGGGTGGCGACCAGCGGGCCGGGCAGCAGGGCCCGCCCGGCCTCCTCGAAGACGAGGACGGCCTCCGGCAGCCCGAGCCCGACGCCGCCCTCGTCCTCCGGGAGCCGCAGCGCGAAGAACCCGGCCTCGCCGAGCTCCCGCCACAGGGCCCGGTCCACGGACCGGCCGGTGGCGGCCGCCCCGTCGACCGAGGCGCGCAGGGCCTCGCGGTCGTAGCGGCCCGCCAGGAGGTCCCGTACGCCCGCCCGCAGGTCCCGCTGGTCCTGCGTCGGCTGGAAGTCCACGGAATGCTCACCTGCCCTTCGGAAGGCCGAGGATCCGCTCGGCCACGATGTTCTGCTGGATCTGCGAGGTGCCCGCCGCGATCGTGTACGAGAGCGAGGAGAGCCGGTCCAGGGTCCACTCCTCCTCCAGCGAGAGGGACCCGGCCCCCAGCACCTCGGCGGCCGTGTCGTACAGCTCCTGGCGCGCGTGCGAGTACGCCAGCTTGAAGACGCTGCCGCCGATGCCCGGGACCCCGCCGGAGCGTTCCGACTCGCTGACGTTCCACTGGGTGAGCCGCCACAGGGCGCCGAACTCCCCGTACAGCCGGCCCAGCCGGCGCCGCAGCACCGGGTCGTCCCAGCGGCCGTTGGCCTTCGCGGTGCGCGCCAGCTCGCCGAGGGTGCGCCGGCAGGCGACGACCTCGCCGACGAAGGCGGTGCCGCGCTCGAAGGACAGGGTCACCATCGTGACCCGCCAGCCGTCGTTCTCGGCGCCGACCCGGTTGGCGACCGGGACCCGCACCTCGTCGAGGAACATCTCCGCGAACTCGGTGGACCCGGCCAGGGTGCGCAGCGGCCGGATCGTCACCCCGGGCGCGTCCATCGGCATGGCCAGCCAGGAGATCCCCCGGTGCTTGGGGGTCTCCGCGCTGATGGGGTCCGTGCGCACCAGCAGCTCGCACCAGTCGGCGATCTCCGCGTGCGAGGTCCATATCTTCGAGCCGGTGATCACGTACTCGTCCCCGTCGCGGACCGCGCGGGTGCGTAGCGAGGCCAGGTCGGAGCCCGCGTCCGGCTCGCTGAAGCCCTGGCACCACACCTCGTCGCCGCGCAGGACGGGCGGCAGCCAGCGCGCCCGCTGCTCCGCGGTGCCCTCGGCGGCGATGGTCGGGCCGGCGTGCAGCAGCCCGACGAAGTTCGCGCCGACGTACGGGGCGCCCGCGCGCTCGGTCTCCTCCAGGTAGATCAGGTGCTGCGTGGGGGTGGCGCCGCGGCCGCCGGCGTCCACCGGCCAGTGCAGTCCGGCGTACCCGGCGTCGTAGAGCCGGCGCTGCCAGCCCGCGTCGTAGGCGCGGCGGCCCGGCCAGTCGTCGGGCGAGGGCCTGGGCGGCAGCCCGGGGAGCACGTGCGCGAGCCAGGCGCGTAGCCGGGCCCGGAACTCGCGCTCCTCCTCGGTATAGGTGAGGTCCACTGCGCCTACCGCCCCGTCCGCCGGTCCTTGTCGAAGTCAAGTCCGAGCATACGGATGGCATTTCCGCGCATGAGCTTGTATACGGTTTCTTCGTCGAGGCCCTTGACGTGGTCGAGGGCGACCTCCTTGGTGTGCGGGAAGGTCGAGTCCACGTGCGGGTAGTCGGTCTCGAAGGTGGCGTTGTCGCGGCCGACGACGTCGAGCGAGGCGATGCCGTGCTTGTCGCGGAAGAAGCAGCAGAACATCTGCCGGTAGTAGTACGTGGACGGCGGCTCGGGGATCAGGTCCCTGACCCCGCCCCAGGCGCGGTGCTCCTGCCACACGTCGTCGGCGCGCTCCAGGGCGTACGGGATCCAGCCCATCTGGCCTTCGCTGTAGGCCAGTTTGAGCGTCGGGAACTTGACGAGCACCCCGCTGAACAGGAAGTCCATCATCGAGGCCATGGCGTTGTTGAAGCTGAGCGCGGCCTGTACGGCGGGCGGGGCGTCGGGAGAGGCGGCGGGCATCTGGGAGCTGGACCCGATGTGCATGTTGACGACGGTGCCGGTCTCCTGGCAGACGGCGAAGAAGGGGTCCCAGTAGCCGGTGTGGATGGACGGCAGGCCGAGGTAGGTGGGGATCTCGGAGAAGGTCACGGCCCGCACCCCGCGCGCGGCGTTGCGGCGGATCTCGGCGACGGCCAGGTCGATGTCCCAGAGCGGGATGATGCAGAGCGGGATGAGCCGGCCGCCGCTGTCCCCGCACCACTCCTCGACCATCCAGTCGTTGTAGGCGCGCACGCAGGCGAGTGCGACCTCCTTGTCCCTGGCCTCGGCGAAGGTCTGCCCGCAGAAGCGCGGGAAGGTCGGGAAGCACAGGGAGGCCTCGACGTGGTTGAGGTCCATGTCGAGCAGCCGCGCCTTGGGGTCCCAGCAGCCGCGCCGCATCTCCTCGCGGGTGATGCCCTCCAGGGTCATCTCGTCGCGGTCGAAGCCGACGGCGGCGATGTTGCGCTTGTACGGGAACTTCAGGTCCTCGTAGATCCACCAGTCGGTGGGCGGACCGTCGGGGTCCATGGTGATCACGTACTTGCCGCCGGTGTAGGCGAGCTCGCCGATGCCGGCGGTGAGCGCCTTGGGGCCGCGGTCGCGGTACTTGGCGGGCAGCCAGACGTCGAAGAGGTGGGCCGGTTCGATGACGTGGTCGTCGACGCTGATGATCCGAGGCAGTTCCATGATGTCCCCTCGCTGAAGCCATTGGGCCGTCGGGCCTGATCCGGCACTCCGAATCTGATGGAGCGTCAGAAATCTGGAACCAAGCTAGCTCCCCACCCCTGGACCGACAAGCGTCCGCGCTCTACGCTCTGCGCTTGATCTGACTATCCGTCAGGTCCATGTGGCGGCCAACGGGAGGCGGGTCCGGAATGACGGACAACAGCACCGCAGTCGAACTCAGCCGGTCCCGCACGCTCTGGGACCTGATCGCCCGCCGGGCCGCCATGACCCCCGACGCCCCCGTCCTCATCGAGGCCGCCGACGACCCGGCCGACGACCGGCGGCTGACCTTCGCCGAGCTGCGCGACCGCTCCGAGCAGGTCGCGGCCGGCCTGTACGGCATGGGCGTGCGCCCCGGCACCGTGGTCGCCTGGCAGCTCCCCACCCGCATCGAGACCGTGCTGCTCTCGGTCGCCCTCGCCCGCATCGGCGCCGTCCAGACCCCCGTCATCCCCTTCTACCGGGACCGCGAGGTCGGCTTCGCCCTGCGCGAGTCGAAGGCGGAGTTCTTCGCCGTACCCGGCGTCTGGCGCGGCTTCGACCACACGGCGATGGCGCACCGCCTCGGCGCGCACGGGATCTTCGAGGCCTACGACTCGCTCCCCACGGGCGACCCGGCGGTACTCCCCCCGCCCCCCTGGGAGGGCACGTCCGTCCGGTGGATCTACTGGACCTCGGGCACCACCTCGGACCCCAAGGGCGTCCTGCACACGGACCGCTCCCTCATCGCGGGCGGCTCCTGCCTGGCCCACGCCCTGCACCTGTCACCGGACGACGTCGGCTCGATGGCCTTCCCGTTCGCCCACATAGCCGGCCCCGACTACACGGTGATGCTGCTGCTGTACGGGTTCCCCGCGGTCCTCTTCGAGAAGTTCGCGATGCCGGGCGCCCTGGACGGCTACCGGCGCCACGGGGTCACGGTCGCCGGCGGCTCCACGGCCTTCTACTCGATGTTCCTCACCGAGCAGCGCAAGGACCCGTCCGCCAAGCTGATCCCCACCCTCCGCCTCCTCGCGGGCGGCGGCGCCCCGAAGCCCCCGGAGATCTACCACGCGGTCGTCCGCGAGCTGGGCTGCCAGCTCACCCACGGCTACGGCATGACCGAAGTCCCCATGATCACGATGGGCGCCCCGGACGACACCGCCGAGAACCTCGCCACCACGGAGGGCCGGCCCCCGCAAGGCATGTCCATCCGCATCACGACCCCGGAAGGCACCCTCCTCCCCCCGGACACCGACGGAGAGGTCCGCCTGCGCGGAGAAGCGGTCTGCCAGGGCTACCTCAACCGGGATCAGAACACCGGTGTCTTCGACGCCGACGGCTACCTGATCACCGGCGACCTCGGCCACCTCACGAAGGACGGCCACCTGGTCCTGACCGGCCGCAGCAAGGACGTCATCATCCGCAAGGGCGAGAACATCTCGGCGAAGGAGATCGAGGACCTGCTCCACGAGCTCCCCGCCGTGGCCGACGTCGCCGTCATCGGCCTGCCGGACCCGGAGCGCGGTGAACGCGTCTGCGCCGTCGTCGAACAGCCCCCGGGCGCGGCCCCGCTGACCCTGGCCGAGGTGACCGCGCACCTGCGCGCTCAGGGCCTCTCCACGCACAAGCTCCCGGAGCAGCTGGAGCTGGTCGAGGCCCTGCCCCGCAACGACGCCCTGCGCAAGGTCCTCAAGTACAAGCTCCGCGAACGCTTCGCGTAGTCCCCAGGCGCGAACTACCGCGCCCTCACCCATGGTTCATATCTCTGGCCACGGCTGGCATATGTCGGAAAGGGTGCGCTAGCGTCCCCGATCAACACGAACTCAATACAGTCAGGTGACCCCGGCGGTGCGCCAACACCCCGGGGCCCGACACCGAAGAGAACAAGGTCTTCAGTGCGCGTTCACATTAGCCCGCGAAAGCGTGCCTTCACCGTCCTCGGCAACGAACTCGTCCGGGACCGGCGCCTCAGCTTCACCGCACGGGGCATCCTCTGCTATCTGCTTTCCCTCCCCGACGGCGCCCGCGAGGACGTCCGTACGCTCGCCGACAATCACCCGGGAGTGGGGCGCCGGGGAGTCTCCAAAGCGGTCGACGAGCTGGTGCGGTACGGGTACTACGCCCGCCGCACCGTGCGCGACCCGGTGACCGGGCACGTCCACACGGAGACCTTCGTCTCCGACACCCCGCCCACGGAGGACCGGCCACAGCCACCCGGCGCAAGCCCGGACCCCACCCCGGGAACCGGTGAGGGGAAGACCGGAAGGGCGGGAGCGTCCCCCCAGGGGACGAAGTCCCCGGGAGAAGAACCCTCCCTCCCCGAAGCGCACGAGGCGCACGAGGCGCACGAAGGACACGAAGGGCACCAGGCGCTTGAAGCACTCGAAGCGCATGAAGCGCCCGAAGTGCCCGAGTCGCCGGAACCTCCCGGCACGCCGGGGGAATCCGCCGCCCAGGGCACCGCCCGCGGGGCCGCGCTGCTCGCGCGCATCACCGCGTACGATCCGCGGCTCAGGCTCGGCGTCACCGAGACGCTCGCACTCGCCCCGCTCGCCCAACGGTGGCTGGAGCACGGCGTGTCCGAGCTGGAGGCGCGTTCCCTGCTCACCGACGGCCTGCCGCGGTTCATCTACTCCGCCCGCGCCCTGCTGGCCGACCGCCTCATCCGCAAACTGCCCGCGCCACGGACTCCCAGGGACCCTGCGGCCCCCGCGGCGCCTCCTGCCGAATGCGGGGTCTGCCGCGACCCGCTGCCCGCCCCGGACGCTCACTGCGGCCGGTGCGCGGGAGACCGTACGGCCCCTCGGGGCGGACTGCCGTCTCCCGAGCAGGTGGCCTCCTTGGCCGACATCGCCCGCCGCGCCCTCCGCGGCCTGCCCGTGCTCGCCTGACGCGCGGCGATCCCGCGGACCGGGGCGTGGGCACACGGCCCACCGCCCCGCCCCGCCGGCGCCCGCGCGTGCGGCTCCTGCGGTCCGGCCACGCCTGCGGCTGCGCGTCCGGATCCGCCTGTGCCCGCGCCCGCGGCTACGCGTCCGGCGCCGCCACCCCGCAGTAGCCGGCGAAGGCCGCCAGGATCTCGTCCTCCGTGATGCGGCCGTCGCCGTCCTCGTCCAGCGCCGCCGCGACCGGGGCCGCCAGCTCCTCCGGGGTGCCCAGCACGCGCAGGACGCGCGCCGTCGCCTCCGGGGTCGCACCGAGGCCGTCCGAATCGGCCGCCGCGATCACCGCCCGCAGGAACGGCCGCGCGATCTCCGCGAACCGGTGCGGGTTGTCCCGCAGCCGCTTGGCCGCGCCCGTGACGAACTCCTCGCGGGACACCCGCTGGTCCCCGTCCACGTCCGCGATGCCGGCCATGCCCTGCCAGAAGGCCTCGGCCCCGGCGAAGACGGCCTGGCCCCTGTCGGACCTGGCAGCCACGGCGAATTCGGCCAGGACCGCCTTGGCCGCCGTACTGAAGTCCTCCCGGTCGATATACCCGGACCCGTCCTGGTCGAAGGTGGCGAAGCGGGCGGCGATCTTGCGCTCGTATTCTGCGCTGTCCATTTTCGGCGTTCCGCCTTCACGTGTGCGGTGGGGTGCAGTTCAAGACAGGACAGGAGCGTAAGGCCTACGTGGCCTGCGCGTTAAGCGAAGCGGTCAAGGAGGTGGCCGCATCGAACCAGCGCACGAGGAGCGCGGCGGGGCGCGTACGCCTGTACCCATCTCCGCGGCCCGACATCCGCGTTCACCCCGCGCGACGCCCGTATCACGCAGGGCGCACTTCCGGGACGAGGTTCCGGCAAAACAGGCGCACACCGCTGCATGGCGACTACATTCGAGTGGTCGACACACGGCTGCGAAACCGGGAATCCGGCTGGGGGCACGATGCCGAAGGACGCACCACCGCGCTGGGACCGCCGCATGCAACAGCGCCTGGCCCGCGGCGAGGCCGCCGCGCTCGGAGAGCTGTACGACCGCTTCGCCTCGCTCGTGCACAGCCTCGCCCACCGGGTCCTGAACGACGAGACGGCCGCCGACCGGGTCACCCGCGAGGTCTTCGGCTACATCTGGGAGAACCCGGACGCCTACGACCCCAAGCAGGGCTCCATGCGCTCCTGGGTCGCCCGCATCACCCAGGGACAGGCCGTGGCCCGCCTGCGCCAGGCCGAACTGGGCAACGGCTCCCGCGAGGAACTGGAACAGAAGGTGCGCAGCGCCAACGCGGCGGCCCGCGCCGACTTCATCGTCACCTCCATGCCCGCACCCCTGCGGGCCGCGCTCGAACTCGCCTACTTCAAGCGCCGCGACTACCGCCAGGCCGCCGCCGACCTGCAGATCAGCGAGGACGAGGCCCGGCGCCGGCTGCGCCTAGGCCTGCAACTCCTGTCCACGGCCAACGCCGTTCCGCGCGAAGACACCGTGCCGCCCGGGTACGGCCCCTCCGGATATGGATCCACCCGATGACGAGCCCCTTCGGCGAAGACGGCGAAGAGTACGAGCGGCACGAGCCGCCCCGGAACCCCGGCGGTCCGGCGCGGATACCGGGCCCGCGCGGGGCGGCCGACGACCTCGACCTCGCGGCGCCGCGGTACCTGCCGTCCGGGGAAGGGCCCCTGGACCCCGACGACCTCGACACCCTGGACGGCGACGACGACGGTGAGGGCATCGACGACATCGTCGACGCGCGGTACACCGAGTACCCGCAGGTCACCGACCACCCCGTCCCGCCCCCGCCCGCCGAGCCCGAGCCCGAGCCCGAGCCCGAGCCGGTCCCGGCCGCGCCGCCGCCCACCCACGCCGTACTGAAGTCCCTGCTCGGCGCATGGGCCCTGGCGGCCTGCTCCGCCGAGGAGACCCAGGCCGTCGAGGACCACCTCACCGAATGCGCGCGCTGCGCCGAGGAGGCGCTGCGGCTGCGCGACGCCGTGGGGCTGCTGCACCCGGAGGAGACCCTCGACCTCAAGCCGCTGCTGCGCTCGCGCGTGCTGGAGGACTGCCTCGGCAAGCGCCCGGCCCGCATCCCGGTCCCGCTGTGGGCGAGCCCGTACGACACCGAGACGGCCCGGCTCGACGCGCTGCTGCGGGACTTCGGGGACTCGGAGTGGCACACCCCGGTCCGGCTGAAGTGGTTCGAGGAGGAACGCCGCCAGACGCGCCGGACCACGGTGGCCGGGGTCATCGGGCACCTGCTGGCGGTGGACGGACTCGTGGCGGCCGCGCTGGGTCTGGACGACCCCCTGGGCCGGGAGCCGGCCACGGACACCCCGACCGGGCGCACGGAGCGGTTCTGGGAGGACTCCCCGTACCCGACCACCCGCCGGGTCCGCGAACCGTGGCGGGAGCAGGGTCACACCCTGGTGCGCACGGTGTCCTTCGCCGGCCGCGGCGTGGCCGAACTGGACGTGGACTACGGCGCCTTCGCGCTGCCCCTCGGGGACGCCTTCCTGGAGCGGGCCTTCGAGTGCTGGGTCCACGCCGTGGACATCGCGGAGGCGGTGGACTACCCGTACGACCCGCCGTCCGCACCCCACCTGAACCGGATGATCGACCTGGCGGCCCGGCTCCTGCCGGCGGCCCTGGCCGGGCGCCGGCGGGCGGGACTGGCGGCGCCGGCGCGCGGGCTGGTCGCGGCGGGGGCGCCGGGCCGGACCCTGCACCTGGAGATCGAGGGTGCGGGAGGCGGCGGCTGGGACATCGCCCTGGACTCCCCGGCGGCGAAGCCCTCACCGGACCACACGGTGGCCCGGATCGCCCTGGACGGCACGGAATTCTGCCAGCTCGCCGCGGGCCACATCTCCCCGGAGGACGCCGCGGTCGGCCAGACCGGCGACCGCGAAGCCATCCGTGACGTCCTCTTCGCGGCGGCCTCCCTGAGCCGGATGTAGCCGGATGTAGCCGGATACAGGAGGCTGCCGGAGGCTGCCGGGGCGGTTACGTGAAGACGACCGTCCGGGTCCCGTTCAGCAGGACCCGGTGCTCGCTGTGCCACTTCACGGCCCGCGCCAGCGCCTGGCACTCCACGTCCCGCCCGATCGCCACCAGCTGGTCGGGGGTGACCTCGTGCCCCACCCGCTCGACCTCCTGCTCGATGATCGGGCCCTCGTCCAGGTCGGCCGTCACGTAGTGCGCGGTCGCACCGATCAGCTTCACGCCCCGGGCGTGCGCCTGGTGGTACGGCTTCGCGCCCTTGAAGCTCGGCAGGAACGAGTGGTGGATGTTGATGATCCGCCCGCTCATCTCCTTGCACAGGGTGTCCGACAGCACCTGCATGTACCGCGCGAGGACCACGAGATCGACCTGTTCGGCGCGCACCAGCTCCAGCAGCTGCGCCTCGGCCGCCGCCTTCGTGTCCTTGGTCACCGGGATGTGCACGAACGGGACCCCGTAGGAGCCGACCAGTTCCTCGAAGTCGGTGTGGTTCGAGACGACCGCCGCGATGTCCACCGGCAGCGCGCCGATCCGGTGGCGGAAGAGCAGGTCGTTGAGGCAGTGCCCGAACTTCGACACCATGAGCACGATCCGCATGCGCTCGTCGGAGCGGTGGATCTGCCAGTCCATCCGGAAGCTGTCGCCGATCGCGGCGAAGCTGGCCCGCAGCTTCTCCACGGTCACCGGAGCGTCGGCCGCGAAGTGGACCCGCATGAAGAAGAGGCCGGTGTCGCGGTCGCCGAACTGCTGGCTGTCCTCGATGTTGCACCCGGTCATGAACAGATAGCTGGACACGGCGTGCACGATGCCCTGCTTGTCCGGGCATGAGAGGGTCAGTACGTACTGCTGCGTGGCCTGGGGCTGCGGGTCGTCGCTCATGACCCCACAGCCTTCCACATCACGCCGCGCGCGTGAGGATCCTCAGGACGTCCAGAGAGCGCGGCCGTGCGTCCGGGTCGTCCCCGTCCACCGTCGCCAGCCGTACGTGGGCCTCGCGCGCGGCCCGTACCGCCTCCGGCCAGGCATGGTGCTCCAGGTAGCCGGAGACCGGGGCGTCGGGGCCGATCTGGTGCATGATCCGCAGCACGCGCAGCACGGCGAGGTCCACCAGGGCCGCTTCCTGCGAGTCGCGGAAGATCGTGCCGACGTACTTCTCGGCGGACCAGCTGTCGAGCCAGGTGTCCTCGACGAGGCGGTACACGGCGTCGGTGACGTCCCCGTACCCCTCGGCGCCGGCCAGCCAGGTGTCCTCTTGGAACGCGGGGTCGGAGAGCATGTGCAGCGCCGAGCGCACGTTGCTGCGCCAGCGCCACCACGGCATGTCGTTGAGGGGCATGCCGCCCATGGTGGAGGAGCGGCCGCCGCGGCGGGAAGAGTTCTTCGAACCTTGGGCGAATGTCACGCTTTCGATCGTACGTTCCCGTCCGGCGTGATCTTGAGGCGCCCGGACCCGGCGGCCCGGACCCGCCCGGCGCTCACTCACCGTGTGCGCGCCACCCGTAATTCACCTGGGTGTCACCCGATGTTGTGCACACCTCACACTTCAGTTACCCGGGGCGCGGAATGGTGCATGCACATGACCACCCGGCGACGCGCATCAGCACTCTCCCGCACCTTTCTGGCCCGGACCACGGCCATGGCGATGGGCGCGTGTCTCGTCGCCGGCTGCGGGGCGCTCCCCGGAGGCTCGGGGGGCTCCGGGGGCGCCGACACCCTCACGGTCATGACCTTCGCCCCGGTGGACTCCAAGGCGACCAACATGCCCGGCATGCCGGGCATGGCCAAGGCCTACGAGCGCTGGGTCAACTCCAAGGGCGGCATCAACGGCCGCAAGCTCCGCGTCCTGACCTGCGACGAGCGCAATACGCCCACCGGCGCCGCGGACTGCGCCCGCAAGGCGGTCACCGAGAAGGCCGTCGCCGTCATCGGCTCCTACAGCCAGCACGGACGCGCCTTCCTGGCCCCGCTGGAAGCCGAGGGCATCCCGTTCATCGGCGGGTACGGGGTCTCCGCCGAGGAGTTCCAGTCCCCGCTCTCCTACCCCGTCAACGGCGGCCAGCCCGTCCTGGTGGCCGGCGCCGGCCACCAGCTGGGGCGCTCCTGCGCCAAGGTCGCCCTGGTCCGCCCCGACACCCTCGCCGGGGATTCCCTGCCCCTCCAGCTCAACTCCGGCCTCAAGGCCAACCAGATGGGCGAGGCCAGCGACATCCGGGCTGCCGAGGACTCCGCGGACCTCTCCGTCCAGGCCAACGAGGCGCTGGCCGCCTCCTCCCCCGGCGCCCCCGCGAAGGGCAGCGCCGGTGGGGCGAAGGACGGCTCGGGTTCCGGCTCGGGCTCGGGCTCCGCGAAGGACGGCAAGGAGAAGGGCTGTGTGGCCGCCGTGCTCGGCGCCCGTACCGAGACCTTCTTCGACGCCTTCCGGCGCGCCGACTCCCAGAACCGCAAGCCGCAGATCTCCTCGGTGCTCGGCTCGGTCAGCCAGGCCCTGGTCGACCGCACCGGTGGCAAGGAGAGCCCCTTCGAGGGCGCGTACGTCACGAGCTGGTACCCGGTCGCCTCCGACCCGCTGTGGACGCAGATGCGCAACGTGATCACCGACCACGCCTTCGGCGACAACGCCGTGGACCCCGACGACAGCGGAGCCCAGACCACCTGGATCGCGTACACGGTGTTCAGCGAGATGGTGAAGCGGTTCAAGGAGGACGAGGACCTCACCGGCCGCACCCTCACGCGCAAGCTCAACCAGTCCGACCCCGTCAAGACCGGCGGCCTGACCCCCGACCTCAGCTGGCGCTACCAGGACATGCGCGCCGTCTCCGGCTTCCCCCGCATGGTCAACGGCCGGGTCACCTTCCAGATCGTCCAGCAGGGCCGCCTGGTGGCGCAGCCGGGCGGCGAGCAGTCGCTGGACATGACCAAGACCCTGGAGCAGGCGCCCCGTTCCAGCTAGGGGGTGTCTTGCGGAGCCCGTCCTACAGCTGGCTCTTGTCGCGCTTGGTGAGGCCGTACTTGCCTGCGATGGCGTTCCACATCCCCGACGCGTTCTCCTTCGCCCGGGTGGCGTCGCCGCTCGCCTTGTTCCCGTCCGAGGCGTTGCCGGTCGACTTGGCCTTGCCGTCCTTGCACTTGTCGCCGTCCGACTTGAGGTCGTCCGCCCAGGACGCGTAGCTGTTGTCGGCCTCGGCGGAGGACTTCCACGCCTTGGTGAGGGCCGCGGTCAGCTTCGCGCTGTCCGGGAGCTTGTCCACCTTCAGCTCCTGGAGCCGGGTCACCAGCTCCTCGCGCTGGCGGGCCGCGTCGCGCAGGTCGACGGCCGCCTGGTCCAGGTTGCTGCAGCCCTTGATGTCCTCGACGGCCTTGATCACCGCGGCCCGGCTGTCGTTGCTGTCCGCGAGGAGCTTGTCGAGCTGGACCGCCTGCGGCTGCGCGGGGTCCAGCGGGGCCTCCCCCTTGTCCGCGGTGGAGCTGCCGGGGGCGGGGGTGGGGGCCACGGCGGCCGGGTCGTTGTTCTGCGCCTTGCCGTCGCTGAGCACGGCACCGACCCCGAGCCCGACGACGGCCAGGCCGATGACGACGGCGGCGATGATCGCGGGCGAGACCTTGCGGGAGGCGGGCGCCGGGTCCTGGTCCGGGCCCTGGTAGTGCGGCGGCGGCTGCTGCTGGAACTGCTGCTGCGGCGGCGGCGCGTACTGCTGTTGCGGATAAGGCTGTTGGTGCTGCTGCTGCGGATGGGGGCGCTGCGGCGGCGGCTGCCGGCGGAGCACCGGCTCCTGGACCGGCGGCAGTTGCTGCGTGTGCGGGACGTCCCCCCGGAACAGCCCGTCGAAGCCGGCCGCGGGATCGGCGGGTGCGGCCGGGACCGGCGGGATGTACTGCGTGGCGGCCTCCTCGTACGAGGGGGCGGCCGGGACCGGCGCGATGTACTGGGTGGCGGCCTCGCCGTGCGCGGGGGCCGCGGGCACCGGCGGTATGTACTGGGTGGCCGCCTCGCCGTACGCGGGGGCCGCCGGGACCGGCGCGATGTACTGGGTCGCCGCCTCCTCGTGCGCGGGGGCCGCGGGGACCGGCGGAATGTACTGGGTGGCCGCCTCCGGCAGCGGCGGGTAGCCGTAGCCGTGGGGGTCGCCGGGGCCCTCGTAGCCGGGGCCGACGACGTGGCCCTGCGGGTAGCCGTAGGCGGGGCCGCCGGGTGCGGGGTAGTCGTAGGAGGGCTGTCCGTACAGGTACTCCGGCTCGCCGCCGGGCTGCACGGGCGGCTGCGTCGGCGGCTGCGCGGGCACCGGCGCGCCCCACGGCTCGCCTCCCTGCGGGCTGCCGCCCTGTCCGCTCTCCGTCACCGGAACTCCCTCTCCGACCTGTCCGCGTCTACGGAACCGTCGGCTCACGCTACAGTTCCCCGCCGAGTTTGCCAGTGTCGGCCTCAGCGCCGCAGGCCGTAGCGGATCCCGTACAACCCCCGGGGCGGGTCGGCGGTCCAACCCGTGCAGTCGATCATGCGTACGCACGGGGAGATTCCGGTGAACAGCTTCAAGAGGACCATGACGGCCGTCGGTACGGCGGTCGTCATCGCGGCGGTGGGGGCGCTGGCGGCTCCCGCCGCGAGTGCCGCCGTTCCGGAGGCGCGGCATGCGGCCCTGGCGGCCGACCCGGGGGCGAAGTCCGCAGAGATGGCGCTGCCGGACGCCACCGTCCATCAGAACTGGAACGACCAGTTCATCGTCTTCGTCGACGCCGACGCGAGCGTTCCGAGCCGGGTGGAGGTGCGCCGGGCAGGCACCGACAAGGTCGTCGCCGTGGTCGACGACCTCACGTACAACAACCCGGGTCCCGACGAATCGGGCGGTCCCAGCGTCCGGTGGTACGAGGGTGACAAGCAGCCGCTCGTCCTCGACGACATGACGGACTACGAACTGGACGTGTACACCTCGGACGGCACCAGGGAAGTGAGCCGTCGCAACGCCGGACGGTTCACCTACGCGCTCGACGCCAGGGTCGAGGCGAAGTCCAGCCGGCAGGAGTTCTCGCTGGACGACCTCGACACGCAGGTCACCGGCTCGGTCACCGCGGTCCACCCGCGCACCGGGCAGCGGCTCCCGCTGGCGGGCGCACGCGTCCGTGCCCACCTGGGTAAGGGCTGGGGCGACGGGGTGTCCGACGCGCAGGGGAAGTTCGCCACCTCCGTCGCCGCCCTCGGTACCGAGCAGACCCTGACCCACACCGTGGCCCTGGCGAGCGGGGACACCGAGGCGGCCGCGACGGCCCCCTCGAAGATCCGGGCCCAGAAGTCCAAGCTGACGCTGGCCTCGACGGCGCCCCTGACCGCGCGGTACGGGACCGGCGTGCCCGTGCGCGGCAAGCTCACCCGCCTCGCGGACGACGGCACGGTCAAGCCCGCCGCCGGACGCGGCGTGGCCGCCACGGGAGTCGGGCAGGCAACGGCCACCACCGGAGCCGACGGGAGCTACACCCTGCTGCCCCCGGTCTTCAGGACCGGCTCCCTGAGCGTGCACGTCCAGGACGCCTGGCTGGTGGGTGACGGCGCGCGCACCGCGACCGTCGCGAAGGTCACCCACACGACGAAGGTCACCGAGGAGAAGCTGGTCTCCACCGACAAGTACGGCAAGCTCACCATCAGCGGCAAGGTCTCCGTCGACGGCATCACCGGCCAGCAGGCGCCGATCGAGGTCCAGTACCAGACCTCGCCGGGCAAGTGGGTCACCCGCCAGTCCTTCACCGTGCCCTACAACAAGACGTTCACCGTGACGGTCGGCACGCCGAGCGGCCAGCCGTCCGACGGATGGCGGGTCCGCACGCCGGGCACCTCCAACATCGGCCCCAGCACGGGCACCAAGGTGCTCCGCCAGACCCGCGCCGAAACCCAGATCAGCGGCGAGCGCTTCGGACCGAGCCCCGTCGCCAAGGGGAAGCAGCTCTCCGTCTCCGGAGTCCTGAGCAGGTACACGCCCACCGAGGGGTTCGTCGCGTACCCCGGCCAGAAGGTCCGCTACTACTTCCGGCCCGACGGCTCCACCACGTGGAAGGAGATGGGCACCTCCGTTTCCGCGGCCAACGGAGCCGTGAGCAAGAAGTTCACCGCCCAGAGCAGCGGCCACTGGCGCATCCGCTTCGTGGACGCCGATGCCAAGCACCTCTCCGACACCGGCCAGGAGGGCCGCATCGAGGTCAAGGGCTGATCCGGCGGACCGCCGCCCGGACACCCGGGCGGCGGGGTCAGCCGACCGGCTCCAGGCGGGCCGTGAACTCCCGGGCCGCCGGTTCCTCCCGGTAGGGGTCCAGGCGGGTGCGGAAGTCCTCCAGGTAGACCGTCCCGCGGTGGGAGCGCAGGCCCGACAGGAGTTCCGCCGCCTGCGTGGCCGTCTGGCAGGCGGCTTCCACCTCGCGCTGCTGCACCCGCGCCGCCGCCAGCAGGAGCAGACCGATCGCCCGGCGCCGCGCCTTGCCCGCCGGGAGGTCCCGCAGGGACTCCTCCGCGCGCTTCACCGCCGCGTCGGCCTGCCCCAGGTCCCGGTGGCAGTGCGCCAGTTCGTCCGCGAGGTACGCCCCGTCGAAGTGCCGGATCCACTCCGGGTCGTCCCCCGACTCCGGCTCCGCCCGCTCCAGCGCGGTCAGCGCCCGCGAGGACAGCACGGCCGTCGACCGTGCGTCACCGAGCAGGGCGTGGCCCCGCGCCTCCGCCGCGTAGAACATGGCCTCCACCCGCGGGGTGACCTGGCCCCGCGTCCCCTCCTGAGCGGCTCTCGCCAGCTGCGCGATCTCCCTCGGATTGCCCAGTTCGGCCGCGAGGTGACTCATCGAAGCCGCCAGTACGTAGCCCCCGTACGCCCGGTCGCCGGCCGCCTGGGCGAGCCGGAGCGCCTGGATGTAGTAGCGCTGGGCCAGGCCCGGCTGGCCGGTGTCCACCGCCATGTAGCCGGCCAGTTCCGTGAGGCGGGCGACCGCCGCGAACAGGGCCCGGCCGACCGGCTCCCGGTACGAGCCGCCGATCAGGCCGGAGACCACCGAGTTGAGGTAGTGCACGACCACCGGGCGCACGTGCCCGCTGCCGAAGCGGTGGTCGAGGTCCTTCAGCGCCTGCGTGGTGGCCCGTACCGCCTCCACGTCCGACATCCCCACCCGGGAGCCGCCGCTGCGCGCGACCTGCGCGTCGGCCCCGGTGATGAGCCAGTCGCGGCTCGGCTCGACCAGCGCCGAGGAGGCCACGCTCGACCCCGACAGGAAGTCGCGCCGGCCCACGTCGCTCCGCCACAACTCGCTGACCTGCTCGATCGCGCCGATGACGGTCGGGGAGAACTGCAGGCCGACGCCGGAGGCGAGGTTCTTTCCGTTGGCCATGCCGATCTCGTCGATGGTGACGGTCCGGCCGAGTTTGCGGCCCAGCGACTCGGCGATGATCCCGGGGGCCCGGCCGCGCGGCTGCTGGCCCCGCAGCCAGCGGGCCACGGAGGTCTTGTCGTAGCGGAGATCGAGGCCGTGCTCGGCCCCGCACATGTTGACGCGCCGGGCGAGCCCGGCATTGGAGCACCCGGCTTCCTGGATGAGCGCCTGCAGCCGTTCGTTCGGCTGGCGGGCGACGAGAGGCCTGGCTGCCATGAAAACCCCCAGAGACGCGGGTGATCGTTCGAATGATCACTTCCCGCCTGATGTGCGGGGAATCTTCCCCATTGCGTCCTGTCGTTACCCACCTCCGGCGCCCCGGCCTCCTACGCGCCCCCCGCGATGCACCGATGCGCCCCGCATGCAGGATCGATGCTCCCGAGCCCGGCCGGTTTACGCCCGTAACTACCGGTGACCGCAAGAGTTGTGTTGCACGTGGAAGAGACCATCGGAGTCACGGAGACCGCGCCCATCCCCCTCCAGCGCAGTGAGCCGCTGCTGGACCATGCCGTGCGGTACACGGAAGAACGGCACTGGGATGTCTTCGCCGGCACCTGGCTGGAGTCCGGCGACGGACGGGAACAGTGCTCGTGCGGTGCCGAGCAGTGCCCGGCGCCCGGCGCGCACGCGGCGGGGAAGGACTGGGCCTCCCAGGCCTCGGGCAGCGCCGTGCAGGTCAGGCGGCTCTGGGGGCGGAACCCGAAGGCCGCCATCCTGCTGCCCACCGGCCGCACCTTCGACGCCCTCGACGTCCCGGACGCGGCCGGTTTCCTCGCCCTGGCCCGGCTCCAGCGCATGCAGCGCACCCTCGGACCGGTGATCGCCAACCCGGCGGGGCGGATGCTGTTCTTCGTCCTGCCCGGCGCCGGGGCGAAGGTGCCCGACCTGCTGCGCAAGATCGGCTGGCAGCCGGCCCAGCTCGACCTGGTCGCGCGCGGTGAGGGCGAGTACGTGGCCGCGCCGCCGACCCGGATCGGCGGACGCGGCTCCGTGCAGTGGGCGCAGCCGCCGACGGCCGCGAACCGGTGGCTGCCGGACGTGGAGGAGCTGATCGACGCGCTGGCCTACGCCTGCGGGCGCGAGGCGGCCGCGGAACGGGCCCGGCGCACGCCCTGATCCGGGCCCGCTCGCCCTGACCAGCGGACATGCCCTGCCGGAAACTCATGACATAAGTAACTGCTCCGCCTCTTCCCCTCCTCCTATGGTGAGAAAAGCAGGACACGGGGAACAGGACGAGAGGCAGGCGCATGCCGGACCAGGGCGTTGCGACGGGCGGGACGGACGGAACGGGCGGCGGTGTGCGACCCGCACCGACCGCCGCACCCGCCGTGCGGGTCGAAGGTTTGTGGAAGCGGTTCGGCGAGCAGGTGGCCGTGTCCGGGATCGATCTCGAACTGCCCGCAGGGCAGTTCGTCGGCCTGGTCGGGCCGAACGGCGCGGGCAAGACCACCACGCTGTCCATGGTGACCGGGCTGCTGCGCCCGGACATGGGCCGGGTGATCGTCGCCGGGCACGACGTGTGGGCGGACCCGGTCGAGGTGAAGTCCCGGATCGGCGTGCTGCCGGAGGGGCTGCGCCTCTTCGAGCGGCTCTCCGGGCGGGAACTGCTCGGCTACATGGGCCGGTTGCGGGGGCTGCCGGGCCGGGAGACGGACAGCAGGGCCACGCAGCTGCTGGAGATCCTGGACCTGGCCGGTTCGCAGAACAAGCTGATCGTCGACTACTCGACGGGCATGCGGAAGAAGATCGGCCTGGCCGCCGCGCTGCTCCACAACCCCGAAGTGCTCTTCCTGGACGAGCCGTTCGAGGGGGTGGACCCGGTGTCCGCGCAGACCATCCGCGGAGTGCTGGAACGTTACACCTCCTCCGGAGCCACGGTCGTCTTCTCCTCCCACGTCATGGAGCTCGTCGAGTCGCTGTGCGACTGGGTGGCCGTCATGGCCGCCGGCCGGATCAGGGCCTCGGGCTCGCTGGCCGACGTACGGGGCGACGCACCCTCGCTGCAGGCCGCGTTCCTGGAACTGGTCGGGGCGCAGGGCCGGGCCACCGGCGAGTCCCTGGACTGGCTCGGCGGCGGGGCGGCGGCCAACGGCGGGAGCAACGGGGCGGGCGTCCGATGAGCACGCCCACGCCTACGCCTACGCCTACGACCACGCGCGCCCCGGCACCCGCGGCCGGGCCGGCCGCCTCCGCGGCCGCGTCCGTCAACATCACCCCGATCTTCGTCCGGCTCAAGCTGTCCCTCCTGCGCAACGGCCTCAAGGGCTCCTCGAAGCGCAAGGCCGCCTACTTCGGCGCCCTCGCCTTCGCCCTCGTCGTCGCCTTCTTCGCCACGCTCGGCCTCGCGCTGCTGCGCGGCAACGCGCACGCCGGCACGGTCGTCGTCCTGCTGGCGGCGGTCCTCGCCCTCGGCTGGACCTTCGTCCCGCTGTTCTTCCCGACCGGCGACGAAACCCTCGACCCGAGCCGGCTGGTCATGCTGCCGCTGCGCCCGCGGCCGCTCGTACGGGCCCTGCTGGCCTCCTCGCTCGTCGGCATCGGCCCCCTGTTCACGCTGTGCCTGGCCGTCGGCTCGGTGATCGCGATCGCGCGGGGCGCGGCGGGCGCGGTGGCGGCCGTCCTGGCCGTACCGCTGCTGCTGCTCGGCTGCGTCGCCCTGGCCCGGGCGGTGGCGACCGCCAACGTCCGGCTGCTGACCAGCCGCAAGGGGCGCGACCTCGCGCTGCTCAGCGGCCTGCTGATCGCGATCGGCGCGCAGGTGGCGAACATCGCCGGCCAGCGGCTGTTCCAGGCCGGCGGACTGGAGCAGCTGGAGCCGGCCGAGGCGGTCGTGCGCTGGCTGCCGCCCGCGACGGCCGTCGGGATGGTGGACTCCGCGAGCGAGGGCTCGTACGGGACCGCGGCCGCCCAGCTCCTGATCACGGTCGCGGCCCTCGGGCTGCTGCTCTGGTTCTGGGAGCGCAGTCTGACCAAGCTGATGGTCACCCCGGACGGTTCGACGGTCGCGGCCGCCAAGGAGAAGAAGCCGGCGAACGGCGCGGCCGGTGGCGGCTGGTCGCTGCTGCCGGACGACCGTACGGGCGCGGCGATCCAGCGTGCGCTGCGCTACATCGTGCGCGACCCGAAGACCAAGTCGGCGTGGGTGTCGGCCCTGGCGGTCGGCCTGATCATCCCCGTCGCCAACGCCTTCCAGGGCAACGGCTCGGTGTACCTGGCCTGCTTCGCCTCGGGCATGCTCGGCGTCCAGATGTACAACCAGTTCGGGCAGGACACCTCGGCCTTCTGGATGGTCGCGCAGACCATCGGCAGCGCCCGTGACGCGTACCTGGAACTGCGCGCCCGCGCCCTGGCCCTCGCGCTGGTCACCGTGCCCTGGACGGCCCTGGTCGCGGCGGTCACGGCCGCCCTGGTCGACAACTGGGCCGGTCTCCCCGGCGCCCTGGGCCTGGCACTGGCCCTGCTCGGCTCGATGCTGTGCACCGGAGCCCTCGCCTCGGCCCGCTTCCCGTACTCGATCCCGACGGACGGCGCCTTCAAGAACGTCGCCCCGGGGCAGGGCGGCCTGGCCTGGGCCGGGATCTTCGGCGGCATGCTCGCCTCGGCGCTGATCAGCTCCCCGGTGATCGTCCTGGCCATCTACTTCAACGTGGCCGACCAGCAGTCCCTGAGCTGGATCCTGCTCCCCCTGGGCGTGGCCTGGGGCACCCTGGCCACCTGGGCCGGCCTGCGCCTCGCGGCCCCGACGGTGGTGCGCAAGCTCCCCGAGATCCTGCTGGCGGTCAGCAAGGGCTGACCGGCGGGACCGGTCGGCGGGGCGGGTCGGCGGGGCGGGTCGGCGGGGCGGGTCGGCTCACCCGGCCAGGGCGGTGTCCGCCTCGGCGAGGGCCGACTCGCCCGCGCTCAGAGAGTCGTAGACGAAGTGGACGGTGGCCCCGTCGATCCCGCAGTACTCCGAGATCCCGACCCGCAGCAGGCGGTCCACCGGCCCGTCCCAGCCCAGCTCCTTGAACTTCGCCTCGGGGTAGCTCACCAGCGGGATCCACACCATCCGCTTGCCCTTCAGGAGGGGTTGGCGGCGCCCGTAGGCGAAGCCGTTGTTCCAGACCCGGTCGATCCAGCCCTTCAGGACGGCCGGCAGGCCGAACCACCAGAGGGGGAAGACCACCACGAGGATCTCGGCGGCGGCGATCCGGTCCATGTGGGCCCTGGTCTCGGCGGAGTACTCCTTGTCGGGGTCCGACCAGTCCGGCTCGTCCTCGGTGCCCATCCGGGGGTCGAAGCCCTCGGCGTGCAGATCGAGCAGGTCGACGGTGTGGCCGTCGGCCTCCAGCCGGGCCACGGCGCGGCGGGCCAGCTGGGCGGTCAGGGAATCGGCGCGGGGGTGGGCCAGGACGACCAGGGCGGCGCTCATCGGGCATCGGTGGCGGTGGCGGCGGTGGTGGCGGTGGCGGGGATCGCGGCCGGGGAGAGGCGGACCAGCATCTTGCCGGTGTTCGCGCCGCGCATCATGCCGAGGAAGGCCTCCGGGGCCCGCTCGATGCCGTCGACGACGGTCTCCTCCGTCCGCAGGCTGCCGTCCGCGAGCCAGCCCGCCGCCCGGCCGATCCACTCCGGGAACAGGTCGAAGTGGCTGGAGACGAGCATCCCGCGCAGGGTCACCTCGCGGGCCGCGGCCTGGAAGAGGTTGTCCGGACCCACCGCCGGAGCGGTGGAGTTGTAGCCGCTGATCGCACCGACCATGGCGATCCGCCCGCCCCGGCGCATCGCGCCGATGGCCGCCCGGAGGTGGTCGCCGCCGACCGCGTCGAGGTAGACGTCGATGCCCTCGGGGGCCGCCTCGGCGAGCTGGCCGGCCAGGTCGCCCTGGCGGTAGTCCACGGCCGCGTCGTAGCCGAAGCGGTCCAGGAGCCCCCGCGTCTTCAGCGGGCCGCCCGCCGAGCCGATCACCCGGGAGGCGCCGAGGCGCCGCGCCAGCTGCCCGGCAACGCTGCCGACCGCTCCCGCGGCGGCGGAGACGAAGACCACGTCACCCTCCTTGACCGGGGCCGTGCGGGTCAGCGCCGCGTACGCCGTCAGGCCGGTGGTGCCGAGCGCACCGAGGTACGCGGACTGCGGGGCGAGCGCGGGATCCACGACGGTCGCGGCGGCCGCGTCGAGTACCGCGTACTCCCGCCAGCCGAGGAAGTGCGAGACGGTCGCCCCGACCGGTACCGCCGCGGAGCGGGAGGCGACGACCTCGCCGATCGCGCTGCCTTCGAGGGCCGTGCCGAGGGCGAAGGGCGGGATGTAGGACGGGGCTTCGTCCATCCGGCCCCGCATGTACGGGTCCACGGACATCCAGGTGTTGCGGACGAGGATCTGGCCCTCGGCGGGCTCCGGGACCTCGGTGGCGACCAACTCGAAGTGGTGCGGGCCCGGTTCGCCGACGGGGCGGGAGGCGAGGCGGATCTCACGGGAGAGGGCGCTCGTGGTGGGGGTGCTCGTGGTGGGGGCGGCGGTCGTCATCTGACGTTTCCTTCCGGTGTGTTCGGCGGCCGCTCGGTCGCGGTCACAGGAACACCGTGTCCGGGGCCGCGCACGGGCCGCGCACGCGTCACGCACGGGGCCGCGTACGGGGTCGCGCACGGCCGCACCCGGCGGTCTGACGGGCAAGAAGTAACGTTGCGGCATGCGTTTCGAGGTGCTGGGGCCACTGACCGTCCGCACGGATGACGGGACGCCCGTGCCCGTTCCCGAGGCGAAGGTACGAGCCCTGCTCGCGGCCCTCCTCGTACGCGACGGCCGGCCCGTGCCGGTGGACCGGCTGATCGACGACCTGTGGGGCGGGGCGGGCGACGCCGCCCCCGGCAACCCGGGCAACACCCTCCAGACCAAGGTCTCCCAGCTCCGCCGGACCCTCGCCCGCGCGGAGGACGGCGCACGCGCCCTGGTCGCGTACGGTCCGGCGGGCTACGCCCTGCGCGCCCCCGCGCGGGCCGTGGACGCGGACCGCTTCGAGGAACTGACGACGGCCGCGCGCAAGGAGGCGCAGCCGCGGCCCCGGGCGGAGCTGCTGTCCCGGGCGCTCGGGCTGTGGCAGGGGGAGGCGTACGCCGACTTCCGGGACGCGGAGTTCACGCAGGCGGCGATCGCCCGGCTGGAGGAGCAGCGGATCACGGCGTACGAGGACCTGGCGGAGGCCCGCCTGGAACTCGGCGAACACCGCGAACTCGCCGACGAGTTGGCCGGGCCCGCCGCGGCCCACCCGCTGCGCCAGCGGCTGCGCGGCAGCCAGATGCGGGCCCTGTACCGGGCCGGCCGGCAGAGCGAGGCCCTCGCCGTCTACGCGCACCTGCGCGGGCTCTTCGCCGAGGAACTCGGCATCGACCCCGGTGCGGAGCTCGCCGCCCTGTACGAGGCCATCCTCCGCCAGGACCCGGCGCTGGCGGGCCCGGAGGCGGCCCCGGCTCCGGTGGTGGCCGCCGGCCCCGCGGCCGGGCCCCTCCCCGGGCCTTCCGCGCAGGGGGCCCGTGGGGGCCGGGCGTCCGGGGGCGGCGGCGGGAACCTGCCGACGCCCGTCAGCTCCCTCGTGGGCCGCGAGGAGGCCGTCGCCCGGGTCTGCGCGGCGCTCGGGGCCGGCCGGCTGGTGACGCTGTGCGGGCCCGGCGGCGTCGGCAAGACCCGGCTGGCGCTCGCCGCCGCGGCACGGCTGGAGGAGGCCCACCCCGACGGGGTGTGGTTCGTGGAACTCGCCGGCGCGCCCGGCACCTCGGTCGCCGAAGCGGTGGCCGCCGCGATCGGAATGCGCGAGGACGACGCGGGCGGCGGCTCCGTGGAGGAGCGGCTCGCCGAGGCGTTGCGGCGGCGGGCGGCCCTGCTCGTGCTCGACAACTGCGAACACCTCCTCCCGGCCGCCGCGGCCCTCACCGAACGGCTCCTGCGCCGCGCCCCCGGCCTGCGCATCCTCGCCACCAGCCAGGAACCGCTCGCGCTGTCGGGCGAGGTGATCGAGGCCGTCGCCCCGCTCGCGGAGGCGCAGGCCGTGGAACTGTTCGCGGCCCGCGCGGCCGCCGCCGCCCCCGGCTTCGCCCTCGGCCCCGACACCGCCGGGGCCGTGGCCCTGATCTGCCGCCGGCTGGACGGGATCCCGCTCGCACTGGAACTCGCCGCGACCCGGGTGCGGGTCCTGGGAGTGCAGGCCCTGGCGGATCGACTGCACGACCGGTTCCGCCTGCTCAACCAGGTGCGCCGGGACGCCCCGGCCCGCCAGCGCACGCTGCGCGCGATGATCGACTGGAGCTGGGAGCTCCTCTCCCCGCCGGAGGCGACGGTCCTGCGCCGGCTGTCGGTGTTCGCGGGCGGCTTCACCGTGGAGGCCGCCGAGGCGGTGTGCGCGGACGGGGGCGCGCGGGATGCGGGGGTCGCCCGTGAGGACGTGCTCGACCTGCTCACCCGGCTCGTGGACTGCTCGCTCGTGGTCTCGGCGTACGGGAACGGGGCGTACGAGGACGGGGCGTACGGGGACGCGCGCCTGCGGCTGCTGGAGTCGGTGGCGGCGTACGGGCTGGAGCGGCTCGACACCGCCGGGGAGACGGGCGCGACCCGGCAGCGGCACGCGGAGTACTACACGGAGCTCGCCGAGCGCGCGGCCGGGCGGCTGCACGGCCCCGAGCAGGGCGAGTGGCTGCGACGGCTCGACCGGGAGGGCCCCAACGCCCGGGCCGCCCTGGAGCACGCGGGCGCCGGGGAGTTGGGGCTGCGGCTGGTCGGCGGACAGTCCTGGTACTGGTTCCTGCGCGGCCGGATCCAGGAGGCCACCGAAGCCACCCGGGCGGCGGGGTCCACGGCCCTGCACGCCGCCTTCGCCCTGCTCGGAGGCGACGACCGCCACCTGGACGGCGACTTCTCCGGCGCCGGCCTCCGTGAACAGTGGCTGCTGGCCTACGCCCGGTGCGGCTTCGGCTCCGGCGTCCTGGAGGACGAACTCCTCCCCTTCCCCGCCCGGTTCCGCGAAAGCGGCGACCGCTGGGGCGAAGGGGTCGCCCTGCTCACCCTCTCCACGCGGGCCCTCTACGACGGCGACCTCGCGGAACTGCGCCGCAACGCGGAGGCAGCCGCCGCGGTGTTCACGGAACTCGGAGACCGCTGGGGCCAGTTGCAGACCTCGGAGCAGCTCGGCATCCTCGCCGAGGTGACCGGGGACTACGAGGCCGCGGCGCGGCTCCACGAGGACGGAGTACGGGACGCGCGGGAACTGGAGCTGTGGACGCACGCCTCCTTCCGGCTGGCCCGGCAGGGCCGCATCGCGCTGCTGACCGGCGACCTGGCCCGCGCGGCCGCCCTGCACGGGGAGGCCCTGCGGCTGGCGGAGGAGCAGTGCCACCGCCCGGCCGAGCAGTTCGCGGCGATCGGGCTCGCCCTGGGCGCACGGCGCGGCGGAGACCTCGACGGCGCGGAGGCCCGGCTGCGGCCGTGGCTCGACTGGAACCAGCGGCTCGGGGTGGACTCCGGGGCGGCGCTGATCCTGGCGGAGCTGGGGTACATAGCGGAGCTGCGCGCCGACCCCGCCACGGCGGAGTCCCTGCACCGGCAAGGCCTCGCGGCGGCCCTGCGCACCGGGGACCCCCGCGCGCTCGCCCTGGCCCTGGAAGGGCTGGCGGGCATCCTCCCGCCCGCCCGCGCCGCCTCCCTCCTGGGCACGGCGACGGCCCTGCGCGCCTCGGCGGGCACCCCCCGCCCGCCGGCGGAACGCACCGACACCGACCGCGCCACGACCCGAGCCCGCACAGCCCTGGGCCCGGCCGCCTTCACCACCGCCTTCACCCAGGGCGAAGCCCTCCCCCTACCGGCCCAACTCGCCCTCCTGGACGGCCCGTAACCGCCCCGGCGGCCCCACGAAGCGGCCCACAGGGCCCTGGAGGGCCCCATAGGGCGACAGAGGCGACCAGAGGGCGGAGGGCGCCCTCGCCCTGTCCTCAGGGCTCCACTGGGCCTCGTAGGCCCTCACAGGAGCGAGGGCGGGACAAGGCCCCGCGCCCAGCCCCCACCGAGCCCGACTCGGGGCCCCGCCCAGCCCTCCACCGGGCCCGCCCGATCCGCGCCAAGCCCCGCAGGGACCCGGAGGGACCGGCGACTTACGCCGAGGCCTTGATGCCCTCCAGGAACGGCTCCACCGCTGCGCGCCAGGCCGTGGGGTGGTCGTAGTGGAGGTAGTGGCCGGCGTCCGGGATCTCGGCGTACTGGCCGGCCGGCAGGACGCGGACCATTTCCTGGGCCTCCGCCCGGCCCAGTTCGCCGTCCAGGCCGCGGACGACCAGCGTCGGGCAGCGCACCTGGGCCAGTTCCTCCCAGTGCGCGTCGTGCACCCACGTCTCGCGCGCGGTCAGCATCTGGCGGCGCGAGAACAGCGGGCGCCAGCCGTCGTCCGCCTCGTGCATCACCTCCGCGAAGAACTCCCCGCGGCCGGGGTCCGGGCGCTCCACCCGCGGGTCGTCCTCGCCGAACCAGCGCCGTGCGGCGTCCTGCGTGGGGAACGGCAGCGGCCAGTGGCGGAACCATTCCTCCCACTCCTGCTGCGAGGCCTCCCCCAGCGCGGACGCCCGCATGTCGCAGATGACCAGGGCCGCCACGAGGTCGGGGCGGCGGGCCGCGAGCTGCCAGGCGGTGAGGGCGCCCATGGAATGGCCGATCAGGGTCACCGGCGCGAGGCCGAGCTGCTCGACGGCCGCTTCGGCGTCGGCCACGAAGGCCTCGCGTCCGTAGGCGATGGAGCTGCCGGGGCCGGTGGTCGGGGGGCGCTCGCTCTGGCCGTGGCCGCGCTGGTCGAGGGCCACGACGCGGCGGCTCGCACCGAGCCAGCGGGCGGTGCCCGCCCAGTGGAAGGCGCGGCCCATCAGGCCGTGCAGTAAGAGGGCCGCGGGCTCACCCGAAGGCGATGGAGAGGCAGGTGGAAGTGGAGACGGAGACGGGCGCGGTTCGGGCTCTCGCTCCGCGGCCGTCGCGCGGAACTCCCAGGCCGCCAGGCGTACGCCGTCGGCCCCCGTCACATCGAGGCGTCGTACCACCGCAGATGCACCCCCTTCGCTCCCGGCCACAGTATCGAACCCGTATTCGAAAACGGGGTTCTCGCCGACAACACCGCTCTTTCGAGTGACCTTGCTCAAGGATTGACCGCCGCTGCCGATGGAGATCCTTTCAACAGGGAGGCGGACCGCTCGGGGAAGACGGTCCGAAGGGATGACCTTGAGAGCTCGGGGCTCCAGGTCAAGCAGGGGAGGACCGGTCCCGGCGCCGGAAGGCGGCGGGCCCAGCCCAACAAAAACGCACCGGGCCACAACGGCCGACACCACCCCGCTTGGCGCGCACAGGCGACCAGGTGGAACCGACGA